>CAZLKP010000176.1:0-9242 GCA_964560095.1 uncultured Bacteroidia bacterium | reverse complement strand
GACAAACACTGGAGGTGGATTCCCTATTTGTAAAAGCCCTTACTTCCATTCACGATGTGTATTTCAAGCACTTTCGGGCGCCCGACGATGCAGCTCCCTATAATGATCGCCTCCTGGCCTGGTACCCAACTCATCCATTGGGGCAGTACCAGCGCGGAAGTCGTTTCCTCGCTGAAGCGATGATCCTAAATCGGGAGCGTGAGCCAGAAGCCTTCGGAAATGCTCTGAATCAAGCAGTAGAAGCCTTCACCATCGCTGTTAACTCAGATTCCAACTTTGCAGATGCTTACTATGAACGTGGCTATGCTTATTTACTCGGTGGTCAGCGCATCGACCTTGCCACGGCCGATTTCCAGACATGCATTGAGCTGAATCCGGATGATCCCAAGGCTTACTTTAACCTGGGGTCTATCCAGGAAAAGTATCAGGACTTTCAGACTGCCCTGTCCTATTACCGGAAAGCCCTGAAAAGAAAGCCCGGCGAACAGGCGTTTAAGGACGCTGTCAACGAAATGCAATCGCGACTAAACTGATGTAAGAGTCTATAGGATTGAAATTTTTTCGGGAGATATACAATCAACTTATTACGAGTGCGTTTTATTCACACGACTGCAAATGATGGGTATGTTACACCTATCAAACTGAGTTATGAAAACTCCTGTGAGCCTTCTGGCTGTAATTCTCCTTTTCCCCCTTCTGTTTTCTTCCTGTGCCCGCGACGTGTCCGTCAATGTGAACCAGGACACGATCTACGCGGAGTATCGTCTTGTGTACGAAGCTGCAAGCGACAAAACCTTTGCACGAGCCACGTTCAGGTTTGGTGGCCCAACGGGCACCTTTCTCGAATTGAGCTCTCCCGCCGAAGTTACTGCCGACAGCATCCTTCTCGGCTGGAAACCCGTTCTGGCTTATTATGAATCCAGTGTGGCTTCCGTGGATACAGCAGCGACCTTTGTTTATTCCGACCTGGACAACAACACATTCAAAAACGATGTGCTGCTGGCTGAGCCGGTAGATTTTCCTGCTAATCTGGACAGTATGTCTGCAGCAGCTGCCTTCACCCTGGAATGGGTCGGCATGCCTCTAGCAACGAATGAAAGTGTAATTGTGACTATCAATGGATCGGGGGAAGGGGATGCCCGGGTTTTTGTCCAAAACACTCCTGCGGCAACCGAGATCATTCTGGACAAGGACAAACTGGGCGATATAGCCCTGGGAGAAGTAACCATTGCCATGGAACGCTTTACCGTTCAGGACCTTCAGGAAGGAACCACGGAAGGAGGGGCTGCCTGGAGCCGATGGCTGGCCGAGCCGATGAAAGTGATCCTGACGGAGTAGGGCGTCAGAATCGCGTCAACCCATCGCACTGGATGGTAAAGGAGCGCCCCTGGATGTATGAAATCACTTGATTTGAGCCGGGAGGTCAAGCCCTTCCGGCTACCCGGAGAGATGTGGAGGCGAACGGCCCTGCACCTTCGCAGCCATCAAAAAGAACAACCTTTCAGAAGGAGGGTGGAGGGAAATTCCTATTTGGTCTCAACCGGTCTCACCACAATGAGAGCACCTGATAACTACCTTGTTGCCCTGAGAGGTACCTGCGTAGCGAGATTATCCTTAACTTTCTGCCAGAAACAAACACCTTTGCTATGTGGAAAAACATTCTTCGGGGAATTGGGATTCTCCTGCTTGCTGCCACTATCCTGGGTATTTCAGTATATCAGGTTCGCTACAAACCCATGCTCACGCTGTTTGATGTGGATAAAAAGGCGGAAAACTTTCGCCAGATGGACAAGATTTTTCCAAGTCATGAAATTGAGGCTTCAGCTGAGCCCATTATCCTGCCGCGTTCTGACCGTCCATTTTCCTTTTATTTTCACGGTCCCGACGAACGACCAGTGTCCCTGGAAGATTCCCTGGCATCCTTCTCTACAACAGGTTTTCTGATCATTAGAAATGATACCATTCTTTACGAAAATTACTTCCAGGGAGGCAATGACCGCTCAACATTCACCTCCTTTTCGTTGTCCAAATCTATCACATCTATGCTGGTAGGGATCGCTCTGGGGGAGGGAAAAATCGGGAGTATTGACGATCCCGTGGACCAGTATCTGCCGCATTTGGCAAGCTCCGGTTACGGTGGCGTTTCGATCCGGCATGTACTTCAAATGGCTTCCGGCATCCGGTTTTCTGAGGTATATGATGATCCCGATTCCGACATCAACCAATTGATGTATTCCGCTTTTGCCTGGTTCGAGCCATTGTCAGAATGGATCGCACAATTTGGCCCCGACATCGAACCCGGCACCCGGTTTCATTACCAGAGCATCAATACGGCCGTTTTGGGCATGATCATGTCAGAGGTCTATGGCCAATCTTTGTCAGAGGTGATCGAAGAAAAAATCTGGAAGCCTATGGGCGCGGAAGGGCGAGCCTCCTGGATCACAGATGAGTACGAAACTGAAATTGCGTTCGGGTTCTTCAATGCCATGCTTCGCGATTATGCCAAAATCGGCCTCGTCATGCTGCACGATGGCTTCTGGAACCAGCGCCAGATTGTCCCGGCGGCATGGGTAGAAGCCTGTACCACCATTGATTCGACCGAAGCCAGACCCGCTAAAGAAGAAGGCCATTCCTATCAGTATCATTGGTGGGTTCCGGAAGGAGATGAAGGAGAATTTCACGCTTCCGGATACATGGGACAGGTGATCTATGTCAATCCTACCCAAAACATTGTCATTGTGAAAACCGGATTGGAGGAAAGCAAACACCTCCCCATGATCCGGGAAATCGCCCGTATGATCTCACCCATGCCGGAAATAGAACCTCCGAGGGTGATTCAGGAAATCAGTGTGAAAAGAATCCGCTGAGGATCTCAGCCTGGGTGCTGGGCTAGTAAAGCCTTGCACTGGCTCCACCATGTGGCCAGTTCAGCATAGTCAATTCCCCCGGATGTGACAACCGAGCAGACAATCATTCCACCGACAGCTGCGTAACCCAAAAAAGAGAAGGGAATTTGGACACGGTGAAAATTTCCGACCTGTCCCTGGAAAAGGATGCGATTCATAAGAACGAATATTAGCTTATTTGTCGTAATTTATGAATTATACAATTTCCCGAAAACTGAATTTTAAGCAGATTCTTGCCTGCCTGAGTAAAAACAAGCTATCTTCCATATATGGAACAAACGATCAGCCGGGTCAAGCAAGCCGTTTACGCAGCTCCTGATTGGCAATCGCCCATACCGGGATATCAGCTGGGTATGTTCAGAATCGTATTCGGGATTCTGATGATCTGGGAAATGCTTTATTTCATCCGCATTGATTTTGTGGATGCCTTTCTGGATCTGCCCATGATCCAGCTCACCTATCCAGGGTTTTCCTGGCTCAGCCCTATGCCGGAAAAGGCGATGGAAGGCCTGATTTACGTATTGCTGGGAGCCGCTATTCTTATCACCCTTGGCAAATGGTTTCGATGGGCCATGGTGGTATTCTTTCTGGGCTTTACATACATTTTTTTGCTGGATCAGGCGTACTACAACAATCATTTGTACTTGTTAAGCCTGATCAGCTTTTGGATGATTTTTCTTCCCATGGATGCGACGCTTTCGGCAACAAAAGCGCCCTCAAGAGCTGTTTCTGCCGGAAGCCTGGCTGTGCTGCGCTTCCACATTGTTCTGGTGTATTTATTTGGCGGAATCTCCAAAATCAACCCAGACTGGCTCTTCCGGCAGGAGCCTGTACGCACCCTTGTTCACAGCACACCCATTCTCGAGGATACATTAGGAGAGGAATTCGCGGTCTATCTACTCATCTATGGAGGCATTGTGTTTGACCTGCTGGTCGGCTTTTTACTTCTTTATAAGCCCACCAGATCCATCGGCCTGCTGGCTGCGGTCACTTTCAATGTCATGAATGCCACCATTTTCAACGACATCAATATCTTCCCCTTCTTCATGCTGGGTAGTCTGGCGCTGTTTTTTGATCCACACACGGTACAAACATGGTTTGTGCGGACATCATCCCGGCAAAAAAATGGAAAAAAGAACTCCGCGAAAGGAAAGCCAAAGCGGGCAAAAAAAACCAAAGAACAACCTGCAACAGGCATTCAACCTATCTGGGCAGACGGGATATATCTGCGTGGATTTTTCGTCGCTTACATGCTATTTCATTGCATCTGGCCATTCCGCCATGTTGTGATTCCCGGTCATGTCGATTGGACCGGGCAGGGGCAACGATTCGCCTGGAGAATGAAAATCCAGACCCGCAGCACCGAAGAGCTCGAATTCGCTGTAATGGACTATCGCACCAAAACCATCATTCCCACAGACCTGGATGCCTACAAAATCAATGTCGATCAAAAACGGAACATAGCCCTGATGCCGGGACTACTGATGCAAACGGTTGATTTTCTGGAGGAACGAGCCAAACAGAAGCTGGGACACGATGAAGTCGGGGTAAGAGCCAGGGTAAAGGTCTCGTTGAATGGGCGGCCACCCCAATATGTTGTTGATCCCGAAAAAGATCTGACAAAAGAAACATATCGCCCATGGAGAAAAAACGACTGGATCCTGCCACTGGATGAGGGCTAAACCAGCCAGAATTTTTTCAAAAGAACATTAGAAGGCACAATTTCCGGCAGGCCTTTCAGTTTTGATTAAAAAAAAATTCCTATTATTGCCTCGTTATGTTAAACAAATGCACATACAAGCCCTTTTATTTTTTCTATTTCTATCTCACTGAGCATAGTCAGGGGCAGCGTTTGTGCTAATCACATTTATACTGAATTAACAACGTCCCTGAAGGCTTTCTTCCGGGACGTTTTTTTTCACCAATATTTATGGACACAGTTGCACAAACAGAATCCTCAGTCAAGGCGGAAGCCTTGTCAATCGCCATCCAGGGGGAGAAAGGTTCGTATCACGAATTGGCTGCCCGCCGTTTTTTCGGACAGAACCTCCGACTCGCGTGCTGTGATTCTTTTCCGGAATTGTTTCGAAATCTGGACCAGCAACAGTCCGAATTTGCCATCGTAGCCATTGAAAACAGCGTTGCAGGAACAATCCTGCCCAACTATGCCTTGCTGCGCAAGTCAGACTTCAGGATTATCGGCGAAGTGTACCTTCGCATCTCTCACATGCTCATGGCTCTGCCTGACACAAAGCTGGAAGATATCAGAGAGGTGCATTCCCACCCGATGGCCCTTCAGCAATGCCTGGGCTATCTGGATACCATCCCCAGGGCTAAGCTCGTAGAGCGGGATGACACCGCCGCAAGTGCCAGGCGGATCGCCGAGCATCGTATGCAGGGAGTGGCAGCCATCGCCAGTAGCCTGGCCGCCCGGTACTATGGCCTGAAAATCCTTCAGGCGGCCATTGAAGATGATTTGGGCAATTACACCCGCTTCTTTGTCCTCGGACGCTCTGCGTTCAAACTAGATACAACGGAGACAGTTAATAAAGCATCTTTGTGCTTCTCGCTGGGGCATGAGGTAGGGTCATTGTCACAAATTCTGGTTGTGCTGGGTGCACATGGCATGAACCTGACCAAAATTCAATCTTCCCCGATAGTCGGAAAAGTATGGGAATACTTCTTCCACCTGGATCTCGAATTTGAGGAATTCGCCCAGTATCAACGGGCCATCGAATCTATTCGTTCTCTGGTTAGCGAACTCAAAGTGTTGGGTGAATATCCCAAAGCACATAAGACCCCAAAAGACAGCCATTCCTCCCTCTGAATAGACCATATTATGACTGATATCATCGATTCTATCATCCCCCCAGCTTCCCGGTTAAACGTTGTAAAGGAGTACTATTTTGCCGGAAAACTCCGGGAACTGCGTTCGCGCATCTCTGAGGGAGAAGACATTATCAATCTCGGGATCGGCAATCCGGATATGGGCCCTTCGGATGACACGGTAAAAGCCCTGATTCAATCGGCAGTAGAACCTCACCATCATGGGTATCAACCTTATAAAGGGGTGCCCGGACTTCGACTTGGATTTGCAGACTGGTATCTGGACACCTACGGCGTAATGCTGGATCCGGAGACAGAGATTTTACCGCTGATCGGAAGCAAGGAGGGAATCATGCATATTTCCATGGCCTTTCTCAACCCCGGTGATGAGGTCCTAATTCCTAACCCAGGGTATCCTACCTATTCATCCGTCACACATATGGTTCAGGCAATTCCCAGGGCCTACCATCTGTCTGCTGAAAAGGGCTGGCTTCCGAACCTTCAGGCCCTCGAACAAGAGGATCTGAGCAAAGTCAAACTGATGTGGATCAACTACCCCCACATGCCAACCGGTACACCTGCAACGATGGAACTATTTGAAGAACTGGTTGCCTTTGCCCGCCGAAACAGGATTCTACTTTGCCACGACAACCCCTACAGTCTGGTGCTAAACCAGCAACCGACCTCCATCTTTGCCGTGGAGAAGGCCAGAGAAGTAGCTGTGGAGCTAAACTCCCTGTCAAAATCGCACAACATGGCAGGATGGCGAATCGGCATTGTTGCAGGCGCTACTGTGTACATTGACAATATCCTGAAAGTTAAATCCAACATGGATTCCGGCATGTTTTTGCCCTTGCAGGAGGCAGCTATTACAGCATTAAAAAACGGCTATGACTGGCACAGAATCCGAAACGAGGAATATGCCGTCAGAAAAAATATCGCTACCAACATTCTGGATGCTCTGGGCTGTACCTACGCCGATCATCAGGCTGGGATGTTTGTCTGGGCCAGGACACCTGCATCCATCACCGGTTTTGATTTCTCTGATCTGGTATTGGAGAAAGCACTGGTGTTTGTCACGCCTGGAGGCATTTTTGGGTCTGAAGGGAACCATTACATTCGGATTTCGCTGTGCACCCCCCGTCACCGCTTGGAAGAGACATTGGAACGGGTAGAGACAGCGTTTTCTTCTTCTATTTTCACCCAATCACCGTTATCGTCATGACTGTTGGAATTGTCGGGCTGGGATTGATCGGAGGTTCATTGGGTCTGGATCTAAAAATGAATGGTTTCGCTGACAGAATTCTCGGGGTTGATACCAAAGAAAGTCATACAGCAGATGCACGCAGGTATGGCCTTGTGGATGATACTTGTGACCTGAAAGAAGCCTGCCAATCGGCCGATCTGATCATTCTGGCCATCCCAGTCAAGGCACTGGCCTATCAGTTTCCCACTATCCTTGATCTGATCAGGCAAAACACGGTGGTGGTTGACATGGGATCCACCAAGAAGGTTCTGTCCCAGGCTATTCGTCAGCACCCTCGTCGCGGAAGAGCAGTCCTGGCCCACCCTATGGCCGGTACAGAATATTCCGGGCCCGGCGCTGCTATTCACAACCTCTTTCAAGGGAAGGCTGCCATCCTGTGTGATGTGCAAGATTCCGACAAAGATGCCGTTGCCCTGGCAGAGAAGCTGTTTAAAAGTCTCTTTATGCGCATCCTGTACATGGGAAGCGAAGAGCACGATCTCCACGCAGCATACGTGTCGCATGTGTCCCATATTAGTTCCTTTGTTCTAGCGCTCACGGTCCTGGAAAAAGAAAAAAGCGAGCAAAACATATTTAACCTGGCAAGTGGTGGATTTGCCTCCACCGTACGGCTGGCCAAGTCATCACCACGCATGTGGGCAGATGTTTATGAACAAAATGCTGACCACCTGATTGATGTGCTCGACTCCTACATGGAGAAGATGCAGCAATTCAGAGAAGCCATTGTGAATAAAGATTTTGACCAGACCTACCGGCTCATGGAAGAAGCCAACGAAATCGGTAGAATTCTGAACCGCAATCATCCCAATCAGGTAACCGCATAACCTTACCATTTTCGATTCACCTTTCAACCCGATTATACCATGGAGTTCATTCCGATGAAGGACTGGAACCTCGGACTAGATGACTTCACTGTCATCTCTGGTCCCTGTAGCGCAGAAACCCCTGAGCAGGTAATGGAAACTGCCCGGGGTGTCGCCCAAGCTGGCACCCATCTGCTTCGTGCAGGTATCTGGAAACCCCGCACCCGCCCCAATTCGTTTGAGGGGGTTGGAAGTCCTGGCCTCAAATGGCTCAAGGAGGCTGGAGAAGCAGCCGGGCTGCCCGTGACCACAGAAGTCGCCAATGTGAAGCATGTTTATGAAGCCCTCCGAACTGGAATTGATGTGCTGTGGATCGGGGCCAGAACCACCACCAATCCCTTTGCAGTACAGGAAATTGCTGATGCGCTCGAAGGCGTGGACATCCCCATCATGGTGAAAAACCCGGTCAATCCCGATATAGATCTCTGGATCGGTGCCATGGAACGCATCGAAAAAGCAGGAATCACCAAAATTGCAGCCATCCACAGGGGCTTTTCTACCTATGGTCCTAGCAGGTTTCGCAACGATCCACATTGGGAAATCCCGATTGAGCTCAAACGAAGGGTGCCCAATCTCCCCATCATTTGTGACCCCAGTCACATCTGTGGGCGGCGGGATCTCCTGGCCGAGATTTCACAGGAGGCCCTAGACCTCAACCTTGACGGCCTGATGATTGAGTCCCACCCTACGCCAGACAAGGCGCTCTCAGATGCCAAACAACAAATCACACCCACAACCCTCAATGGACTACTTAAAAGACTGATTCACAGAGAGCCACAGTCCAATGACCCGGTGTTTCTTCATTCTCTGGAAGCCTTCCGTGATAAAATCGACAACCTAGACCACAAACTGATTGAGGTACTTGCAGAAAGAATGTCTATCGTACGCCAGATTGGAGAATACAAACGTGTGAACAACATTACCATTCTGCAGAGTAGTAGGTGGAATCAGATTCTCGACGAAAGAATGGCCAAAGCAAGAGCCATGGGTTTGGGGGATGCCATCATGAAGGAAATTCTGGACCAGGTTCACCAGGAATCTATCCGGCAGCAAACAGAAGTAATGAACACCGATAAGATCAATAAATAGACCTGGTTTTCGAACCTGAAAAAACGCGAGGCTGTCTCATCTTTTTCGTAGGGGCAGCCTCGCATTGATTATCGCACAATCAAAGGCACTACCCGCTGCCCGGCTCCTTTTACCCATACGAGATAATAACCTTCCGGTATTTGAGAAACAGGCAATTTCCAGGAAAGCTCAGAATTCCCCTGCACATCTTCCCATTTGTGTGATTGAACCAGACTTCCATCAACAGCCAGGATCTCGACTATAATGGGATGGGCATGCTCGGTCCAGACGGTCAGGACAGATGTTTGATCC
>CAZLKP010000175.1:7900-9271 GCA_964560095.1 uncultured Bacteroidia bacterium | reverse complement strand
AATACCTTTTGCAAATTCTGTAAATATTTCATAAATAAACACCGAATCTTCATTCACGCAGCCATTCACATCTGTTATGGTCACATAATACATTCTCGATGAATCTGGGTCCGCTGTGGTGGCAGCTACATTGGGCGTGCCCAATCCCTGTAAGGGTGCCCACTGGTAGATGACGCCACCCGTGACACTCAGCAAAATGGAATCTTCCCCACACTGCGTGCGGTCAGGTCCGATATCCGGTGTCGGCAGGGGATGAACAGTCAGAATCATGGAGTCCAGCTCTGTACAGCCATTGGCGTCGGTTACTGCTACCGGGTATTGGGTCGTCGTGATGGGCCATGCCAAGGTCGCTGCCATCAGCGGCGAAGAGAGGCTGTCTGTCACCTGCCATTCGTAGGCGATCCCACCGATGGCTGTCAGGCCGATGGAGTCTCCGATACACATCTCCAGATCAGGACCCGCATCGGCTGGCGGAAGGGGATTGACCGTGATTCTTACGGTATCGGTATCCACACATCCGAGGCTGTCAGTTACCGTGACCGTGTACGTAGTCGTCACAGCGGGGGAGGCCATGGGGGTCTGGATGGCTGGATCATCCAGCCCGGTAGTTGGCGTCCAGCCATAAGCCACGCCTCCGCCTCCCTGGAGCATAACAGAATCCCGCAGACAGATCGTATCGTTCGGCCCGGCTTCCGGTACCATCACAATCACTTTGATATCTGCTGAGTCGGCGCAGCCCCAGACAGCTTCGACCCTCACATTGTAGGTGGTGGTGGTATCAGGAGAGGCGATCACATTCGTGCCCGTTGTGGTATTGAGGGCATAGGCAGGCGTCCATGTGGTCTGAATTCCCCCGGTTCCGAATAGTGGCACAGAGCCTCCGGGACAATTCACCGTATCGTTGCTAAAACTGATGATCGGCAGTACACGCACCACCTGATCCAGCGAATCCTGGCTCACACAGCCGTTGCTATCTGTTACCGTCACGTAAAAGCGCCAGGTACTATCCAGGGTGGCACCTGAGTAAAATGGGGAAGCTGTTGGAGAAGCCAGCGCTGGGTCGTTAAATATTGCCGCTGGTGACCACTGATACTGGACGCCACCTGTTGCTGTGACGACCGTTCCACCTCCTGAACAAACGTAGGGATCGCTTCCAGATGTCGATGTCACGGGCAGAGGATTCACAATCACATTCATGGTGTCGGTATCCGTACACCCTGTGGTGTCCGTCACGGTCACCACAAATGCTGTGGTATCTGCGGGGAAAGCGATGGTTGCTGCCGTATTCTGGGAGGTGAGAAACGGGGAAACATTCCATTGATAAAAGATGCCGCCACCCGCCTGTAAGGCAACGCTGTCGCCAATACAGAT
>CAZLKP010000175.1:7045-7890 GCA_964560095.1 uncultured Bacteroidia bacterium | reverse complement strand
AAACACAGAGTCTGTGGCCTGGCAGCCATTATTGTCCGTTACCGTCACATAGAAATACTGTGATGAGTCCTGGTTGGCGACTGGATTGGCTATGGTGGGATCATTCAGTCCGTTGGTGGGGAACCATTGGTAGCCAATGCCCCCAGAAGCCTGGAGCAGGACCCCTGTTTCCCCGCATTTCGCGGTGTCATTGCCGGCATCCGGAATGGGTAGTGCATTCACAGTCACGAATACTGAGTCTTGTCCACTACAGCCATTGGCATCTGTGACGGTTACGACATACCATTGACTGCCGGCTGGAAATACGGAGGGAGTAGCAGAATTCCCATTTAGCAACGATGGATCCGGGCTCCAGGCAAAGGAAACACCTCCCGTGGCAGATAACATAAGGGTGTCACCGAAACACACGGGGGCATTAACTCCGGCATTTGCCGGAGTTGGTGGGAAGAACCCAACCGTAACTGTATCTGTATCAATACAGCCAAACGCATCTGTGAAGGTCACCGTGTAGGTTGTTGTGGCTGAGGGAGAAGCCATCGGGTTCGCCACATTTGTATTGGAGAGACCTGCCGCAGGACTCCATGCATAGGTTAGGCCACCGGTAGCTGATAATTGAATGCTGTCTCCGGCACAGATATTTCCGCCGGTACCTGCATCTACATTCATCACATTCACCGTGATCTGATCGGTATTCAGACAGCCATTTTTATCTGTAACTGCCACCGTGTAGGTCGTGGTAACGAGCGGATCAGCGATGGGATTGGCAATACTGGGATCAGATAAAGCAGTAGCCGGGGACCAGGCATACGCAATAATCCGAGTTTCCGATAAAGTTGTCTCATTGT
>CAZLKP010000175.1:1901-7035 GCA_964560095.1 uncultured Bacteroidia bacterium | reverse complement strand
GTCGCCTGCAACTGAATCGGGAATCCAGGGCATTTCGTTGTGTCATTTCCAGCATCCACAACCGGCAGCGGGTTCACGACGATCTCGACCGAGTCTTGCCGAACACAGCCAAATGCATCAGTGATATCAACTTGGTAAGTTGTGGTACCTGCAGCCGTAGCGTTGGGGGAGGCAATATTGGCATTACTCAAACCGACGGTGGGTGTCCAGCTGTAGGAAACGCCACCAAAGGCAGACATCGGCACAGTCTCCCCGAAACAAATCACGGTGTCGCCGTCTGCTCCTGCGGGTGCCAATGGATTTACCGTCACAGTCAGGGTATCATTGGCGAATTGATTGCATCGGTTGGTATCCCGTACCTGCACGATGAAATCAAAAGTTTGGCCGGCGATGTCGCAGGGAGGGACCCAGCATAGTTGTGCCCCGATGTTGTTTCCACCACCCGAGGGGAGGATGCTGGCGGATCCTCCGTTGTTGGGAAATGGCCCGGCCAGGGGGACAAACGCCAGCGAATCCAGCGCATCCACATCTACCCCCTGATAGGTGACACAGACCTGCGCATTGGGATCTACCACGAGGGTGTCACCCGTGAGTCCGTTAGGGAGGGTCCGGGAAATGATCGGCCGGTTGATGGGCGCCACCACGGCGTAGGTGGTGTCAAACACGATATTGTAGCCGGGGCAATCGGAGGTGTCGCGCCCTCCCACAACCAAGAGCACGGTGTCACCGGCGTAGGCGCACGCGGGTGTCCAGCATATGGTTCCGTTAGCGGGGTTATTCCCGCTTTGTGAAAGGGTAGCAAAGGGCTGCTGAAAGGTACCACCGATGCCAAAGGAAGCACTGGATGGGAACAGACGTACCACACTATTGGCCACAGGATCCGTGAGGGACATGGTGTAGCAAACTTCCTCACCGACTTGTACAAAGATCGTATCCCCGTTGGTGTTGCCGCTGGGGGGAGGGTTGCTGACGATATTGGGTGGAATACCTTGTGGCGCACAGTTGATCACGGAGATCTGGAAGTCACGGACATTGGCTCCAATCAGGACTCCATTCCGGTATTCTTTGACAGCAACGGCAAACACGGAGAGACCTGTTTGGTTGGGAGTCAGGGTAAGCAGCCCAGATTGTGGATCAATGGAAAAATTCCCGGACCCAAACGGATCCTGGAACGAGTAGCCCGGAAGGAAATTGATGGGATTGTAGGGTGGAGGCCCCATCGGATTTGCCCCGAATCCACCGGCACTGACCACGGGATTAAATTGCGTGGCACCAGCGCCAACAAAATTGATGCTGGCAAGGGGAGGCACAATTTCATATACCAGAGAATCGCCATCTGCATCCGTGGCTGAGTGGTCAAAGTTGAACTGCTGCCCGTTGCACAGGAAAATCGGTGGCAACTGATTAAAAGTGGGCATGCTATTGCATGGGGCCACACCACTTCCTGGAATATTTCCGACCACAGTGATTCCCTGATTGGCCGAGATATTCGTGACGATGTTATTTCGGCAGCATCGGGCCCAACCCACGGTAAAGCCCGCTGCGTTAAAGGGAAGGGTGATGGTGGTCGTGTAGGTAACGTATTCTACACATACGTTTTGAGGAACTCCCGTGCAGGCATTCCAGAAAAGGGGAATAATCTGCACGCCGGACTGATTGAGGAAAACATTTCGGGTGGTGTAGAGCGTGTTATTGCTGTTTCGAAATACAAACAGCGTGATGCTGTTGTCAAACCCTGCCTGTCCGTTTACGCAGTCGCGGTAAACCGTAATGTCAATCGAATAGGTATTGGTTGCAGCGTTGACACAGGTGTAAGTCAGCTCAGCACCGGTGATGTGTGTTCCCAGGGCAGGAATAGAGGTTGACACCAGCCAAAACAGCAGGAGCAAGGGACGGAATCTGTACATGTTGGTCAGCGATTAGTATTCATCTTCTCTGGTAATCTGTGATCGAATGCTTGGTGTGAATGCGTACATGTATGTATTTCCAAGAATGGAAATTACCCTTAAAAAAAGTGAGAAAAACATCGGGGAGTGCTAACAGACAACATCCGCTCCCCAGTTGATCTGAGGAGCGGATGGCTAAGTGGTCAGAATGCTACCTAAGAATGCTGATTGTTCCACTTTTTTCGATTGGTCTGCCCTGAATGTCGATAGCTTTCACATAGAAGACATAAACACCTTCCGGCACAATGGCACCATCCAGACCGATGCCATTCCAGCGGAAATCCGGGTTGTCGGTTGCATACACGACCTGTCCCCAACGATTAAAAAGCTTGAATTCCAAATCCCGAACCAGGCTCCAGCCCAGATAAAGCTGATCATTAAAGCCATCTCCATTGGGGGTGAATGCCGATGGAACGTGGATTCCGATCAGCTCTTTGACCTCGATGAGTTCTTTTAGTACATATTCGCAGCCATTTTCGTCAGTGACCAGTACCTCAACCTCATACATGCCAGGATACTGATACTCATGTACGGGCTGTGTGGCATCAGAAGTCTGGCCATCTCCGAATTTCCAGGCAAAGGTGGATCCCCGAACGCTTCCTGTCACACCAAAGCTGACCACGGCTGAAGGCACCTCTATAACCGTTGCACTGGCTTCGATCGAGGCGCTCTCACTATTAAACAGCTCCACAAATACGGGTACCCTGTTGCCGATACACCCAAAATCGGAAACAGGTTCTACGAAATAGGTAATGGGAAAGGTATTGGGAGGTGTGACATAGCTGTAGCTCTGCTGGAATGGCTCCGGATCGTTTGCCTGGTAGTACCAATTTACAGTGACATCTGAAGGAGCCATGGCCATCAAAAAGGCCGGATCTCCGAAGCAGGCTGTGTCTGAAACCAACCTTGGACTTACAGGTAGCGAAAACACGGTGACATCCCGGGTGCGCGTACTTACACATCCTTTGTCGGTGACGGTTGTCAGCGTGATGCTGTATTCGCCTGGAGCCTGATAGGGGTGCAGGAGTGTGTCGCCGGTGCCAGCGGAACTGTTGCCATCTCCCCAATCCCAGCTGGCCTCAGAAATCACATCTCCGAACAGGGGTTGCTCAATGGCAGAGCGGTTGATCACGAGTACATCGTCAAATACACAGGCATCAAATCGTGAGAAATTTGGTGTCGGCAGCGGGTAAATATCCACAGGCTTGGTCACGGAGTCCAGGCAGCCATTTTCGGTGGCCACCCGAAGAAATACATTCCAGGTACCCGGATCACGGAAATACACCGTTGGCGCCGGGTTGGATGACGATTGGTTCTCCCAGTCAAAATCCCAGAGGTAATCGGTGATTTCTTTGTTGGCAACGACCGTCGAGGTGCTGACAAATTCGTAACCCTCTTTGGCACATAATGGATCATTCGCAAAATCAGCCACAGGAAGCGGATATACCTCCACATTTTGCAGGCTGTCATCGGTACAACCGAATTCATCGCGGACGGTGAGCCTTACCTGCTTGAACCCAAAGGTTGCATACAGGTGCGATGGGTCGGCCAGCGTGCTGTTGTTTCCGTCGCCCAATTGCCAGGTATAAGTAAGGGTCTGCCCGGTGCCAGTGCTGGCTTGCTGGCGGAAGGTGATCTCCTCCCCATCACAGGCCTCGTCGAATACGAAACTGGATGCCGGATTTTCATACACCTGTACTTCCTGGTTTGCACTATCCTGGCATCCTGCCGCGGTGGTCGCGATCACCGTCGACAAGTAGACTCCATGCGTCGGATACATATGATTGGGCGATTGGGCATTTGAGGTCGTTCCGTCTCCCAATCTCCAGGAATAAGCGGTAAGTGGCTGGGCATTGTTGACAAAAAACACGGGAGAACCATCACAGGCAGGATCTGCGTTGAAGTTGATTTCCGGGAGTTCATTGACCAACACATCATAGCTGATGGAGTCTTTACAGCCGCTGCCATTTTCAACGACCAACTGAGAGCTGTACAGGCCGGGTTGTGCATAGGTGTGTAACGGATTGGCATCTGTGCTCATGTTACCATCTCCAAAGGTCCAGTCAAAGGCAACGACGGTATCGGTTACAGACAGATCCTGGAAGGTGGTGCTGACACCCAGACAGACGGTATCGGCCACGTAGTCGGCGGCAACGCTTGGGTACACCGTAGCGATGATGGTGTCTTTGGCCACACAATAGCCCTGAAGATCTGTGGTTGTGAGAATGTATTGTTTGGTATAGGTGTTGGTAGTTGTGTTGGGAAGGGTAACGCTTGTATTTGGGAATGTCGTGGAGGAAAGTCCTCCGCCGGGAGACCACTGGAAGGTCATATTGGGACTCACCACACCTGTTTGTGGCACCTGGACGGTTTGTCCTGGGCATAGGGCAACATCCTTCACATCTGGTAGAGCCGGTTTATCGAGAATTTCCATGATGGCTGTGTCCTGATACACATAGGTTCCGCATAAAGCCGAATCCACGTAATATATCTGGATAAATTCAGATCCCTCGTTGATCGAGTCTTCCAGAATCTGGATAGGAAGCGTGAAGGTGGTCTGTCCGGCAGGCATCACAATGCTGTCTGGAAAGGCAACATAATCAATGCCCGGCGTGGCAGTCCCGGATATTTGATAATGAAAGACTGTGGTATCTGATAATGGCTGAGGAAGTGAAAAGGTAAACTGACCGTAATTCACGCAGCCCTCTACAGCAATACTTGACCCCAGTGCTGTGGAGTTGGAAGCAGCCAGCTGAAGGGAGGGCGAAATACAACCGATCCCTCCGGCTTCGAGAAACACACCTGAGTCGAGGATGAAGTCACCCGCATCAGCAATAGCAATGGTGACGGTGTAGGTTGAACAGGGCACCACGGTCGCCTCCGCCAGCAGGGGCTTGGTGTAAGCATTGTAGGAGAGTTGTGTGCCTTGTTGGTTGTCGATGTAGTAGCCACAGTTCACACAGGGGCCAGCAGGGGGATTACACAACCCTGCCTGACCATTGTTGACATTGTTAATGGCCACGGGCGTGGGGGTGCCGGGAATCAGGGAGATATTGGTTCCCGGGGCGGGTCCATAACCCGGACCACTGATCCAGAAGGCAAATACGTCGTTGAAGTTGGAATTGACATACTGCGGATACTCTTCGGAAGCGAAAACGTATTTGATGGCAATGGTGTCACAAAGGGCC
>CAZLKP010000175.1:0-1891 GCA_964560095.1 uncultured Bacteroidia bacterium | reverse complement strand
GCCGTGATGTCGAAGGAAATACGGCAGGCATCATTGGTCGTGAACCCAGGGGGTAGGAGCGCGTTCAGCGGCGCATACCCTGGCATTGCGAGATTGGTACTGCCCAAAACATTACAAGCTGCAAGCCCCCCGGCGTTTTGAGCGTCGTCTGCTTCTCCGGTGGATAGCAGAACGCCTTTGCCCAGTGCCATGGTAGTGTTGGTTGCATCAAACTCTCGCATGGCGTTGGTGGTATCGCAAAACTGATAGTTCAGGTTGCTGATAAATACACCGCCTCCAAACAGCGTTTGGAGCATTTCTGTCTTGGTTAAGGTATCAGCGAGTGTAAGCTGCGCCTGTGTATGGGGCATGGCTAAAAAGAACGATACGACACCGATGAGTAAAAGTCTGGCTGATTTCATAGGGGAAACTTTTCGGGCTACCATGGCCCTGATTAATGGGAAATAACCTGAGGATTTGAGCAAGTTCAAAAGATGGTTGTTCTTCGATCTTACAACAAAAGAACCCGCATACAGGATTTCCATTATCCGGGAAGGAAAAAGGGTACAAAATGAACGGATGGTATCAGGGAAAAGTAACCAGCTTCCGATCACATGGGGCCTGTATAACTCAGATCCATCGACAGGAAAACAGCATTTGCAATTCTCCCATTTTTTGATCTTTACACGATCAATATAAAAAAGAGACGGGGAGCTGCCAACGATTTCCATCCTATCTGCTGCCCATGGGGGCAAAGACCTGACTGAACATGAACTGAAACGCACTGCGGTAGATGTCCATTGTGTTTCAATCAGAAAAATTCCGGAAAATCAGTCTATTCGAATGCTTCGTTCAAGAGGGAATAGCGATCCCCTTTTTCACTGGGAATCAGCCGGAGAAGCCCCGCACGAGTAAGCAGAACGAGCAGACCGGAAGTTTTCCGTTTATTGAGCTGAAGCAACTGCTGGGCAGCATCAAGGGTAATAAATGCGTGTTGTTCCAGATAGGAGAGGAGCTGCTGTTCCCGTTCACCCATACGAAGCTTCACGCCCCGATCCCGGCCACTGAGACGCAATACCTGCGTGAGCTCCCGGCTGGCTTTGATACTCATATCTGCCTGGCGGATATAGGCGAGTTTTCGGGTCTGCCCATCTTCATCCTCTGCCAGGATGCGGTAGGGTTTGTCCGGACCGCTTTCAACATGATACATCAACACCGTGCGAGAAGCTGTGATGGGAATGTTGGTGCGGGAATAGGGGAGGTGAGGATTCACATGGCTTTCCAGCCACTGCTCCAGGATGTAGGCTTCCCCCGGTGCATCTTTCAGCCCGGTTATCGTTCCGTCATCATTTACCCCGATCAAAATCGTACCCCCCTTGCTGTTGGCGAAGGCCACAAACTCTTTCGCAATCTTATCCGGGTGCCTGACCTTCCGCTTAAACTCCAAATCATGTCCCTCACCCCGGGCCACAAGCCGTTCCAATGATCGCCTGTCCATGCCTCAAATTGCGAAAGTGGAGGGATTTGGGCAAGGATTGGGCAAGGGTTTTTGGGAATAGGAGAAGCTGGGGAAATATTGAAATAAGGAAATACGATTGGTGTGAAAAATCCCTCTATCCGATGGGCAGGCTTTGGGATAAAGACACAGGGGTGAGAAATCAGGAAAATCCGAAGAATCTGAGGTGTAGGATCCCTGACTATTCGGGTAGATATCAACCGAAACGGCACATAAATCGAAGATTGAATATATTTTTGGGGAAAATATTTTAAGAGTTCATTTTTTGTTTAAAATGGTTGTGCAACCAGCAAAACCCAAACAGATGGGCAAGTAGGATTGGAATTATTTGAAAGCAGAATATTTTTTGAAATTTTGCTGAAATCCTTGGGAACTGGTTGGTCTCTTTCTCTTTTC
>CAZLKP010000174.1:4222-9342 GCA_964560095.1 uncultured Bacteroidia bacterium | reverse complement strand
CCGGCCCGCCGTTGCCAATCTGGCGTTGGTCGCCTCCAGGCCTGGAGTTGGGATCGCCTCCCTGTATCATAAATCCATTGATCACACGGTGAAACGCTGTGGAATCAAAATACCCCACCTTTGCAAGCTGAATAAAATTTGCTTTGTGATAGGGAGTGTCATCATAAAGAAGCACCACCATATCTCCAACGTCTGTATGAATCGTCACCAGGTAATCTTTCCGCTTGTGAGGTTCATAAGGATGAGGGAGTGTGGCCTGAGCCAGGGCTAACTGGCAAAAAAGCATCAGGAAAATCAGCAACATACCCGGGGACTGAATACGAATTCCTGCGTTCATGAATGAATAATTATTGATTTGGGGCCGGAAGATAGGAGCATTTATGTAATTTCCTGCCATGAGACCCGCCCTCTTTCTTTGTCTGCTTCTCCTCCTCAGCGGCTGTTACGTACCACAGGAAGGCGCTAACAGTCCCACAACCAGAACCGAGCTGGACCTCCTGGCAGGCACCAATGTGCCTGTTTCCCAGAAATACCTGACACTTGGCAAAGTTGTAGCCACGCTCCTGGATGAGACAGCAGCGATTAGCCAAAACGATGCCGCCGCTACCCATCTGGCAGAGTTTATCTCAGACAATGAATCAGCACTAACCCGGCTATACATCCAGATCGACAATTGGGAAAAGCACCTCAGCGAGGAAGAGCGGATGTTTTTTATCATGGAGCTGCTGTCTCAGCCTTATTCCACACGTCTCAACTCCCTCCATCAGGGGCTGCGAAACCGATTTGCTGGACAAGCTCAAGCACGGAAGCAGTTGGATCAGCTAATGGCTGTTCTGGCCTTTAAGCGCTGAGTCATCGTTACCTTTCTCTCCTGATAATTTCCATTCTGGGAGTTCGATTTTCATAATTGGACAACTTCCCAAAAAGAACAGCCCCTTCTCGCTCATTTGGCGTTCGGCGCAATAGTTGAGGAGTAGGCATAGACAAAACCAACCCAAAAACGATGGATCCCATTTTTTTGCTCGAGATCGTGATCGTCTCTCTGATTATAGGCGCACAGATCTGGGTCTTTATCCGAAACAATCAGGCCATTCACAAGCTGGCCGCTCTCATCCCCGGCTCGTCTCAGGTTCGTGTTACACAGAAAAGCAGCAACCAACGGCCCCAAATGGTGATTCAGGCACCCCCTTCTTCCAGCCCGGAGTTTCACGAAATTACCACCCACACCAATGCCTATCTGGAGAAAAACCCCGGAGCGGTGAGGTTTACTCCCCTCAAAGAAATCGTTGTTGCCAGAACAGAATCCCTCTCTGAGGCGATTGAGGCCAATTTGCCCCTGCCGCTCTACATCGGTTTGCTTTGTACCTTTACCGGCGTCATCATTGGTCTGGTAAAAATTGCTTTCGTCGGTGTGACTGAAGATGCCATCCAGGGCTTCATTGGCGGTGTGCTCATCGGGATGATAGGTTCTGCGGCTGGATTAGGCATGACCACCCGTAGCAATTTTTCCTACAAAAATGCCAAGCAGAAAAAGGATGAAAAACAGGAAGGATATCTTGAACTCCTGAGAAGAGAGGTGGTGGCTCAGGAGTCAACGCCTACAACCGCCACTGCAGGCATTCAAAACCTTCGCGAGCAGCTCGCCGCCTTTCATGAAGGCTTTTCGCAGTACCAGGAGTATGTGAACCAATCTCTGGGAAACACCGTTCGACTGTTCCGGGATCTGAAAGACGCTTTCCAGCAAATCCAGGCCGTAGAACAGGGCCTTCAGGGCATTTCCCGCAACCTGCAAGCCAATGACACGATGATCAACCGGCAGGAGCATTACCTTCAGAATTACGCGCAAAAAGCTGAGGAAATGAGCCGAAAATTCTCGGAAAACCTGTCCCTGATCGAAGAGAAAACTTCCCGGGCTGTGGATCACAACATCCAGCGACTGGACTCCACCAGTGAAGCCGCCTTCGTTAAAATGGATCAGTACCTGGCCACAATTTCTGATTCTGACCGAAAAGGGGCTGCCAACAAGCTATCTTCTGAGATGACAAATCTGAAACAGGAGGTTCAGGTGTTGCAAAAGGAAAACCTGCAAACAAACCGCGCACTAGTAGAAAGCCTGAAAGCATCCCAGCAACGTGAATCTGTACTGGCCCGCGAAATTCAGGGCTTGACATCATCCTTCGAACAAGGAAAAGGAGGAGGATTTACCGAGACATTTGGATTCAGGCTCTTTGCCATCGCTGGCACCCTGGCTTCCCTCCTGGCCATTGCAGGTGGATCGATGTACCTCATTAACTTGTTCTCCTCATGAAACACGATAGCAGTAGATTGTTTTGGGTCAGTTATGCGGACCTGATGACCGCTTTGTTTATCGTGATGCTCGCACTTTTTGTGCTGAGTTTCAGGATGTTCAAAGTGAGGCAAATGGAACTGGAAGAAACAGAAACCACGCTCAAAGTAAGAAGCCTGGAGTTGGACAAACAAACCCTTGCGCTGGAAGAACTCCAGCGCAGGCTCTCGGAGGAAGAAATGTATGCCAGCACCCTTATTGAGCAGCTGAATGAAGAAAAATCGCGCCTGCTAGTTATGGAAGAAGAATACAAAAAGCTCCAGGAAATCATGCGGGCCATCGAAAACCTCGACAAACGCTACTTCGTCTATCAGCCCGAATTCAAACGGCATGTACTCCGCACCCAGGTCACCTTTCCGAAAGGTCAATCAAGCATCGCCGATAGGTTTCAGCCCATGCTTGAAGAAGCAGGGCGGGCCTTGAAAGCCCTCGTGGACCGACTCAACCCCGACGACAACATCAAGTACATGCTGATCATTGAAGGGATGGCTTCAGAGGATGACTATGCGAGAAACTACGAGTTGAGTTATGAGCGGGCCCTGTCACTCGTGAGATTGTGGGAAAAAGAAGGTATTGGTTTTGACCAGAACCGGGTAGAAATAATGATTTCGGGATCCGGAGAAGATGGTGTGGGACGTGACGCCGTCAATGAGCAAAACAATCAGCGATTTCTTATCCAGATTATCCCCAAAATTGGCGAACTGAAAGGAGTAGAGTATCGGCAAGAATCGGACTCCCTCGGGACTTCTGAGTCTGACGATTGGTTTGCCGAATGATTCACAGTGCCCCACAAAAAAACTGCCCGACATCACGCAGGGCAGCTCTTGTTACAAAAGAAAGTATCGTCAATTCGCATTTACTACCTCTCCGGAACCACTGATCTTCACATCCAGTAGGGGCGTCCCTTTATAGGCGACATCACCACTTCCCAGAATTTTCACTATCAGCGTCGAATTGGCGTGAACCTCAGCCCCTCCGCTGCCGGAAATGGTCACTGAGGTTTCATCGGTGATGAGGCCAAAGGCTTCGACGGAGCCGGACCCTTCCATTCTTATCTCATGCGTACCGGCAACGCCTTGGGAGATCAGGTCTCCGGAGCCTGTGATTCGCGAGTTCAGGACATCGGTTGTGAGATCCAGAATGGCATCCCCTGAGCCCAGAATCTCGATACTGGCATCGCTGGCAGTGGCTTCAAGCTCAATGCTTCCGGAACCCTTAATCTCCATCTGTAATGACCCTGTAGAAAATGGATCCTGCCCGTACACATCGCCAGAGCCCAGCACCTCGATATAGTCCACCTCGGGTACATACACATCTATCCGAATGGTTTTGGTGGATCGGAAACAGCGTTCATTTCTGATTTCCAGCACACTCCCGGACACTTCTGTGGTGATCCACTCCATGAGGCTTTCCTGCGCCTCGATATTCAAAGCAAAGGCAGTATCTCTGTGCAGATACACATCTGCCGGCAGATCAATCACCAACTTAGAGAAGTTGCTGACCAAGCGGCTCTCTGTCACGACGACGCCACTGCCATTGTCACATGGAAACAGCTTGGGCTGGTCCCAACAACCGGTAAGCGTGGCCATCATCACGATTGCTATTCCGAGTTTCCCTACGATTGAATTCATTGTATTGAGGTTGGTTAAACGGTAAATCATCTTTTCAGTCTGTTGGACTCTCTTCTCTCCTCAATGACCACGGGAACAGAGAGATGTTGCATCTGGCTGGTTCCTGATTTCCCGTGTTCACTCCCGAAAATCACACGGTCGTTTCTTTCGGCTCAACATTCTGGAAAAAAGCCAGCATGTTAGGTTCAACAAAAGAAAATGCCCATGGAGTCAGCCCAACATGACCACCTCGTAGAGCGCTGTAAAACTGGAGATAAACGCGCACAGTTCGAATTGTACAAGCAATACAAATCAGCGATGCTCAGGGTTGCCTGGCGCATTGCCCGAAACGACTTCGAAGCCGAAGATATTGTGCAGGAAGCCTTCCTGAAAGCATTTGGAAACCTTTCTTCCTTCAAAGGAGATGCAACGTTCGGTGCCTGGCTGAAAAGGATCACAATCAACACGTCAATAAACCACGTCAAAAAAAAGCAGTTGGACCTGGTTCCTTTTGACGATGTAGAGCCACAGGCGGAAGAACAAGCAGCTGTTCAACACGTATCTGTACCCTGGGCTTCAATTGCTTCGGCCATCAGAAAATTGCCTCCAGGATACCGAAAGGTGTTGCAACTTTATTTGATTGAAGGATTTGACCACCAGGAAATCAGTGACATCCTATCGATCTCAGAGGCCACGTCCAAGTCACAATTTTGCCGTGCAAAAAGAAAGCTCCGTCACATTCTCCAACATCAAGCTCCTCATTATGAAGCGGCTTAATCTCCTCCTTGCTGTTGGCCTCTTCATCCTCTTCGGGCAGGGATTCTCCCAGTCTGATCCTGTGCACAGAGACATCTTTGCGGTTGCTTCTGATCAGCGTATCAGCACCCTGAGACTCGAATCCCGGGGTGGTGATATCCGGATCGATCGGGCGAAGGATGACTCTATCCGCGTTCACGTGAAACTGAGCACGGATCAACTTCGAAATGAAGATGCGATCAATCGGCTGGAGCGAATCATCATCCGGGACAGTATCTCGGAAGGCAGATGGAACTGGGAGACAGACCTGGACGGAATGGACTTGGAATCGGTAGCCAGGCTGGTCACCATCGACTACACCATAGAGATTCCTTCACATACCATTCTGGAAATATCCCACCGAAACG
>CAZLKP010000174.1:0-4212 GCA_964560095.1 uncultured Bacteroidia bacterium | reverse complement strand
GGCGATATTATCCTGGCCGACCATGAAGCGCCCGTCTGGATTGACCTTAAGTTGGGCTCTTTATCAGCGGGTTGCCTAAGTGGAGATCAGAACAGGATCGACCTACAGCTGTCCAAAGCAGATATGGCTTGTCTCGGGGATGCCGAAATAGATCTCGTGGGCTCCAGCTTTCAGTTGGGCAGGGTCAACAACTGCATCATTCGGAGCAAGGGAGCAGATGTCGATATTTTTAAAGCCGGAGATGTGGACATTCAGGCCCATGCCGGCGATTACCACTTCAACAAAGCCACCCAAATCTCTGGCAGCTTCACCTCTTCCCAACTCCGGATAGATACCCTCCTTCAAAAAGGAAATCTGGATCTCACCTTCATGCTCAGAACAGATGTGGGTTTGGCAGAGGCAGCCGAGAGTCTGGAAGTAGAAACGGATATGGCCCCGCTCTCTATCGTCTATCCGGGCGAAAGGTCCCTGGCCATCGATCTGGAAGGTAGGAGAGAGGACCTGCGCCAGATTGATATTGATGGCATTCCTGAAGCTGAATCCCTGCCGGATAACAAAGTAAGATATCGAAGCGACTATTCCGCAGCGAGAAGTGCAGCGCCACCTCTGAGATTAAAAATCCGCAGCAAACGTGGCCGGGTGAGCATTCAAAAACAAGAATAAGAATCAAATCATTGATCAAAACCACCAGCTCGTACGGTATTTGCTACAGTTGCCTGAACAGTTGAAACACGCTGGTGCAGGTTTTATTAGTTTCACCATCCAATTTCCGTAGCGTTTCGTATGACTACATCTCTTCCCAGGAAAATATACAACCACACAGTTGGTCGCACCATTTACAAACGAAGGTATGTTCCCCGTAGCACCTGGGACTACCTGAAAGACTACCTCGAATCAGACAGATCCGGGAAAGACGACGGTATGCTCGTCAATCCCGCCTTTGAAGCCCCGGAGCGTTATCGGGACGTATTTGGCGCGTCCTTGTCTGAATATCTCGACCAGGACATGAAATCAGATGGCCATGAAACCTGGATCGCTATCCTGGAGCAAGGACGCATCGACACGGACACGGGCAGCAGCATCGCTGTTTTCAACCGACACAACGAATTATTAGGCGACGTGAGCTTCCAGTTTGTGAAGCGCCCAACCGGTGGCTACGACCATGGACCCGTTCGCCAAAACAACGTATTTCACCGTCCATACCTCACGCGCCCAAAACAAATCAAAGGCACCGTGATGTCTCTGCTGACGGGTGGTGGTGGAAATGCCAATTTCTATCACTGGTTTGTGGATGTGCTCTCCAGACTAGCTGTGCTGAAAGCCTCTCCCTGGGCCCGCCGGGTAGATTATTTTCTGGTACCAAATACTACCCTGCCCTTTCAGCTTGAGTCACTGGAATTGCTAGGCATTCCACCGGAAAAAGTCATCAATGGCATGGAGCATCCCCACATCGAGGCTGACCATCTTGTTGTGACCTCTCACCCGCGCACCACCACCTATCATATCCCGCAGTATCTCACAGACTTTCTTCATGAAGCCTTTTCAGATCTGGATATCGAACAAGACCCCGGGCTACGGGATCATGCCTACATCTACATCAACCGGGGAGATGCCCCAAAACGAAAGGTGCTCAATGAGCCTCAGGTGGAAGAGGCTTTGGCGGCCTTTGGCTTCAAGTCGCTTTCGCTGTCTGATTACTCTCTCCGACAGGCCATCCAGCTATTCAAACATGCCGAAATGATCGTCGCTCCCCACGGGGCTGGCCTCACGAACCTCATTTTCTGCGACCCGGGAACCCGCGTGCTCGAATTATTTTCCGACAAGTTTGTGAATCATTACTTCTACGAACTCGCCAGCAACCTCCACTTGCTGTACGATTTTATGGTGGGAACTCCGGTCAACGACAAAGTCATCACGACGCGATATGAAGGCATTGAGGAAGATATGCTGATCGATCTTGATGCGCTGCTGTCCAAGATTAGGGAGGTGCGATCTGCGGTTTAACACACATAGATTCGCAATTGGATCTGTGTTTGCTATTTTCGGGCAAATATTCATCAGAATTTGCTCTCACTTCAGGACATAGGGATAGAGTTCGGAGGAAACTGGTTGCTCAGGCATGCCAACTTCCAGTTTACACCCGGAGAAAAGGTTGGGCTTATCGGCCGCAACGGAGCTGGTAAATCTACCCTGCTCAAGATGATTGCAGGCACCCTCGGCCCCACCGAAGGCAGCATCAACATCGCTGGAGACAGCGAGGTCGCTTATTTTCATCAAGACCTGCTGAGCTACGAAACTGATCAGAGCATTTTTCATCTGGCAAGAGAGGCATTTGCGCCGCTGCTTAAGATTCAGAAGCATATTGATGAGCTTTTGGCAAAAACCGAAGCCGGTGAGGCTACCCCGGAAGACTGGGACACTCTCGCCCAGCTTCAGGATGAATTTACGACCAAAGAGGGTCTTCTGATTGACACAAAAGTCCACAGCATACTGGCAGGACTCGGCTTCCCCGCAGAAAAGCACATGGACCCTTTCCGTACATTTTCCGGAGGATGGAGGATGCGGGTGCTTCTGGCCAAAATGCTGCTGGTAGAGCCAGACGTTTTGCTTCTGGACGAACCGACCAACCACCTTGACCTCCCTTCCATTCAATGGCTGGAAACTTATCTCAAAACCTACACAGGCACTTGTATTCTGGTGTCGCACGACCGGTTTTTTATCGATAGAATGGCCGATAAAATTCTGGAAATCTCTCTACAGCAACTCCACACCTACTCTGGCAATTACTCCTACTATCTCAGGGAGAAAGCCCTCAGAGCGGAGCAGCATAAACGCGCTTACGAAAACCAGCAGAAATTTATCGAAGAACAGGAGCGGTTCATCAACCGGTTTCGGGCCAAGGCCACCAAAGCACGGCAGGTTCAGAGCAAAATCAAGCAGCTGGAGAAAGTGGACAGGATTCAGCCACCGGAGGAAGAATCGTTCTCGCTATCCTTTCGATTCAATCCCAAGCTCCGATCGGGCAAAGAGGTGCTCACCCTTCAGGATGTGAGCAAAGCTTATGGAGAGCTCCAAATTCTGAATGACAGCGATGCGATTTTGAATCGTGCGGACAAAGTAGCCCTGATCGGTGCCAATGGACTGGGTAAGTCAACGCTGTTACGCATTCTGGCTGACCGGGAACCGTTTGAAGGGCACCGAAAAATCGGTCATCAGGTGGAAGAAGCTTTTTTTGCCCAACACCAACTCGAAGCACTCAACCTTTCGCGTACCATCCTGGAAGAAATTGCTTACGATGCCCCCGATTACACCGAGCAGGAACTTCGGACAGTTTTGGGTTGCTTCATGTTTTCGGGAGAAGAGGCGGATAAAAAAATCTCGGTGTTATCAGGTGGAGAGCGTTCCCGCGTAGCCCTGGCCAAAACACTTCTTTCACAGGCGAATTTTCTCCTCCTCGACGAACCTACCAACCACCTCGACATCCAGAGCATTCAGATGCTGAGCGAAGCCCTGAATGCTTTTGGCGGTACATATGTGGTGGTTTCGCACGACAGGCATTTTTTGCGGGGAGTAGCCAACAAAATATGGTATCTCGAAGACAAGCAACTCAAAGAGTACCCAGGGACATACGAAGAATTTGAGCTATGGATGAAGGGGAAAGAACAGGCAGGGGAAAAGCCCGAAGCAGATTCTGCCAATGAGGAGCCAATGCCTTCACAAGCCAACAACTACCCGGAGGATGCCCATCTCTCATTCAAAGAACAGAAACAGCTCAAGAACCGCATCAAAAAGTTGCAACGAATGCAGGCAGAGGTAGAGAAAACGATCGAAGCTCTCGAATCTGATCTTGCTGAAAAAGAAGCCAAAATGGCCAATCCCGAGGTAGCGAGCAACTTTGAGCAACTTAAGATCGCCCAAGGCGAATACAAGGAAACGAAATCTTTGCTAGATTCATCAGCCGAACAATGGGAGGAGATTCTCCTTGAATTGGAAGAATTAGAGGGTCAGAGCTAACCGGTCGCTTCATTCATTCGCGCGAGTAGTAACGAAGGCAGGAAGAACAACTTACAAACTGGATTCCTACACCTCTTGGCGTAGATTCCTGCCTTGTGTGGTCAAAATAAAAAACAGTGCCGAGGGGATCGGCACTGTTGTCTGGGGTGGCTAACCGGATTTGAACCGGCGACCTCTGGAACCACAATCCAGCGCTCT
>CAZLKP010000173.1:1322-9343 GCA_964560095.1 uncultured Bacteroidia bacterium | reverse complement strand
TGTTTCTCCACCCTCCTCAACAGCCACAAGTACATGGTTAAATTGCGTAAGCAACGGATAAATACTTTGTACATATCCATGATCACGGGTAGATATAAGCACCGGGTAAGCCTCAATACCGGCCTCTTGCAGTGTCAGGATCAATAACATGTTGAGTTCAGCAGCAGAACCGGATTGGTTCCTCCAGGCCCTGCCCGGATTGGAAGGAATGACTTCATAGGATCCATCCCACTCAAAATCTGCGATCGACAAATACAACCTTTTGATGGTGGCCCATTTTCCGCCTCTGTTTCTTCTCCCTGTAAAGGCCTCTATGTTTTTTCTGTCTTTTCGCGCCAGCCTCCCCCTCCGGTATTTTCTGGATATCACCCGGTCGAGCCTCACCCAGGAATCGTACAAAAACTCATTGGTTTGCCGACGAAAATCATCCTGCGATAATTGCCACGTAATAGATGGGATGTAGTCTCTCCTGGATTCAGGCGCAAAGGCTTCATCCGTGGTCAATGGATTGACAAATAACATGCTGTACGTGGTCGCCTCACCACTGAAGCTACGATGAAATATCAGTTCATCCTGAGACCAGGGGCTGGTGCCAGAAATATTTCTACTCCGAGCTGAAACCTGGCCATTGGAGCTGTAGTTCTCAGTCAAACGATTCATGTCCGAAAGATCTCCAGTCGGAATAATGATATATTTGTAGGAATAAGGGATGTAGGTTGTGACCGCTGACCGGAGAACCGGCAGCTCATCCATAAACGCCCAAGGACGTAGTTGATCAAAACTTCCAGACTGAATCTGATACCGCAGTTCCAGAACAGTGCCTGACTTGGCAAACGGCAATTCGACGGAGTATACCTCTTTCCCATCTATATTCCGCATCGAAATTCCTCGTTTGGATACGGGAAACTCCACCACCTCGCCTTCCCCATTTAGGGAATAGGTGCGTGCTTTCCAGTCCAGCAGTGATTCGTCGTGGTCAGCCCGGTGGACTTCAAAGGTCATCTGAGAAGCTGACACTCCATCTTCCTTCAGAATTTTTATTCGGCGAAGATATTGGTAGCGAATGCGTGGCATTCTTCCAAATAATTCAAAAAAGACCCAGCAATAATCCTGAATAATCACAGCATCTTCATCGGGATAATATTCATCCAGCACCCCCTCTTCCATCCAGACTGGGTGGAAGGGGTCCCCATCAAAGTGGGCAGGCTCATCCAGGAGTTGGGCAAATCCCGGCGATCCCCAAATCAACAGAAACATACAGACGACATACCGCATGGGGATAGGGCTTAGAGCAGAAAACAGGCAATGTGCTCTTCTGAATACGAACCAGACCTTCAAGCGGTTTGTTTCTAGCTAGGAAGAATATATGGCTCCAATGCTTCAGCGATCTTACGATCATTGCTAAGGCGCGGGAATTTGTTCTGCCCGCCTAACTTCCCCTGAGATTTCATGTATTCCCGGGAAGCATTTAGCTGCACCGGTGTCACAATGGTCCTCTTCAAAATATTCCCTTCTCTGAGGTCCAGGTAATACGGATTTTGCTGTTGCATGGCCTGATCCAGCACTTCTGCAAACAGGTCCAGATCTGCAGGCTTCTCTACAAATTCAATGAACCATTCGTGAGCCGATGCTCCTTTTTCTTCGCGAATCAGCGGACATACCGTAAATTCCTGATAGACCGCTCCTGTCTTTGAGGTTGCTTCCAGAATCGCTTTGTTGACCTCTTCTGAGATAACATGCTCCCCAAATGCACTGATAAAATGCTTGGTGCGTCCACTCACGCGAACGATGTAGGGGTTCGTGGATGTAAAAATGACTGTATCCCCAATATCATAAGCCCATAGGCCAGCATTGGTAGAAATGACCATGGCATATTGCTTCCCGGCTTCCACATCAGCCAGCATCAGTCTCGGAGCATGTTCTTTCCCATATTCCTCCATAGGGATAAACTCATAAAAGATCCCATAGTCGGGCATGAGATACATCCCGGATTCCAGGTAGGTTTTCTGCACCCCGAAAAACCCTTCGGAAGCTGGAAATACCTCCACGATATCTACCTTACCTCGAAAATATTGCTCAAAAATGGGCTTATAGGGCGAAAAATCTACCCCTCCCTGGACAAACAGATGGAGGTTGGGCCACACATCCAGCGGTTGTTTGCCGGTCTGGGCTTCGAGTTCTTCAAACAACATCTGCACCCACGGAGGAATCCCGGAGATCAGCCTTAAATCTTCATTCTGGATCTCCCTGACAATGGCAGCCACCTTTTGCTCCCAGCCTTCGATGATATTGGCCTCATAGGAAGGCACACGGTTGGAGAGGAGATAGGATGGAACAAAATGGTTCACAATCCCTGACAATCTTCCTGTGGGAATTCCATGAGGATTTTTGTCTATCTCCGGACTCCCGGAGAGAAACATCATTTTACCATTGAGAAAGGAAGCGTTTCTAGATTCGGCCAGATAGAGAAACAAGGCATCCCGGGCCCCTTGAATTTGTTTCCGAATTGAGTCCTTGGTGATGGGAATGTATTTAGCTCCTGAGGTTGTTCCGGAGGTTTTAGCCAAGTACAAGGGGATTCCTGGCCAGGTTACGTCTTGTTCCCCTGCATAGATGCGATCAAACCAGGATTTTGCTTGCTCATAGGTTCTGACGGGCACCCGTGTCACGAAGTCCTGATAAGAGCGGATCTGAACAAACCCGTGCTCGCGGCCGAAGGCCGTTTGCTTCCCCTGCTCGACGAGCCGACTGAAGGTTTTTTGCTGGAGAAAGATAGCGTTGGCAGCTTCTTTTCTGATTTGCCTGACTCGAAAAGCCGCCAGCCATTTTCCGATACGCGCCTTAATGCTCATAGAATTCAAACATACGGAAAAGCCCAAAAGAGACAAGCCCCTCTGGTAGAAACCAAAGGGGCTTGTGCGCGGACAACCTGCATCGTCCTAGTTGTCATCCACATTGACCCTGTGGAGGGTTTCTACCAATCCAGGTAGCGTACTCCCTTCCGAAGCCGTTTTGATTCTGGAAGCAATCACATTGATCTGATCGTTGTATTCCTCCAGCATGCGCTGCCCTTTTTTGGTGACAGTGACCAGAATAGAGCGACGATCTTCCTTGGAATTGACGCGCTTGACCAAGCCCAATCGCTCAATCTTATCGACAAGGCTGGTGAGGGTAGAAAACTTAATCTTAAACTTTTCACCGATGGCCTTCATGCGTTGTGGACCAAAGTCATGGATATACAGAATAATTTCCATTTCATTGGCTGAAATGCGGTACTTACTCCTGATATCATTCTGATGCTGGCGAAAGGCATCTCTCATGTTGAGCAACTCCTGCTCTAGGGTCAGAGCTTCAGGCAAGGGTGTCTGCTCCATCTTACTCATCTTTGCCATAATTCTCGGGTTAATCATTCACGTGTTAGGGGTAAAACCATAGGGGACATAAACTTGAGGTATTCACTCAAACGATGATGTTTCCTGTTTTGTTTAGTGGAAATAAAGGAGATGAATGAATATTTCAAAGACATAAATCAAATAGCTGCAAATGTCATACTATTCCCATGTAAGAATTATTAATAATAAACGGGAAAGTACCACGAGTGGTTGCATTACTCATCAAAATTACTGCCAAATGAAAAAAAATTATCAGTAAATATTGTCAATTATCGGCCCAAAGGTTTTTCATTATAATACTTTGAAAATCAGTGTATTTACCTATATCCCAGATCTAAACATGGGGGCCGGGTAGCCCATTAACACATATTTAGCACGGCAAACATCAGAAAACCAGAATAAGTCAGGGAGGCAACAGATCGTTTTTCGGAAAACCTTACATGAAACAAGAGAAAAAAAAGCTATTCACCACTATTATGGTCGATAGCGACTAGCTTTTTTCACCAATTTTCGCCACCAGCTGATGGAGGGAAGCATATCATCGTACATTTCCTGGGCAGATTGCCAACGCTCATCGGGGTTGGGAACGGTAGCCCGGTAAATGACCTTTATCAGCTGCTTAGAAGCAGATCCAAGCGCTTCTACAACCTGCTGATAAAGTTCCTTTTCCGAAATGAATGTCCATTGGTCTATGGTTTTGCCCGTATAAGCCTCCATCAAAATGGCGCCGACGGCATAGATGTCAGCCAAAGGACCCGCCTGCGCATTACCCGTCAGCACTTCGGGAGCAAAATAGGCCCCCAATTGTTGATTTCTCAACTTATTCTCTGCCTCCAGAGGAAGTTTCAAGGATACATTACTAAGACGTGAAAGGTTTGTGAACATAAAGTCAATAATCCTGGCCTGACCAAAATCATCCAGAAAAACTTTTTGGGTCATTAGGTTTCCGTGAACAATCCCAGTCTGCTCGGACCCTGTCACATCAATAAATGTCACGTGATGGGCGGCATCCAGGCCGGAACACAGATCCAACCCTAACGCAATCACCTGATCTGCATTACCAACCATGCGCATTTTGTCAAGCCTTGTTCCCTTGAGAAGCTCCATGGAAAAGTATAGCTGCCTTCGACCTGTATCCTCTAGGTCACCGAAGTCCATCACCCGGGCAATATTGGGGTGGTCCAACTTTTTGAGTGCCTGGAAGCTGCTCATCATACTTTGAAACAGGGTGGTAAAGCCTGATTCGATATCATAGGTCACTTTAATCGCCCTGTCTTCATATTTTTTGACATGCTGGGCGCGATACACCACACCAATGGTCCCATATCCAAGCGTCTCATAAATCAAATGATCATGAATGGTCTGCCCCTCCAGGGACTGAACTTCAGGCATTTCTTCCCGAGCCTCATCTGCTGATTTATCCCGATGGATCAAGCGCCACTGAGCAGGAAACCACCGGGCCTCCTGCTTTAAAATGAGTCTCCAGGGCAGATCCAGTTCTCCAATGCCAGGCTCTTCTTCCCAATACAGTCCCCGCGTACCGGATGGGATAAACATATCTGTCCCCTTTCTCGCAATCACATATCCATCGGCTTCCTTGAAGGCCTGCTCAATTGATGCTCCGCTGGCCAGCCCCTTGTAAAACGCTTCTGCAAACATAACTGCGAGCTCATCTTCGATTTTCCGCGATGTCGCAATCACAGCCGGAATATGCTCCTCCACCAGCCGGTGGGCTTGCTTCAGGGTAGAGCAGGCATTCAAAAAGATGAGATTGATGCCATGCTGTGCCCCAAGAAAGCGCGCGAGACCCTCTGAAAAGAAAGATTGGTTTCCTCCGACCTCGTTTTCCAGGTGCAAATGCCCGGGAGCGGCATGCCCACCGTAGTGAAAAATGCTGACCCGGTCTTCAAACCATTTATTCTGAAATAAATTCTGGATTTCTTCGGGAGTGGTTGCCGGCATCAGATGGAGGTAGGCATCGCCTTCTTGCACGACCTCATCCAGGGCACGCAGGATGAGTTTCATTTCCAGGGTCAGGTTGCGGAGAAATCCATCCTGGGTACGTTCGTTGGCAAATGCCAGCCCGACAACGGGAATTTGATTCATGAATCGGCGATGCTTAATCCGTGAAAGTATGGGAAAACCAAAAAAACCGCCAAACAAAATCAATGTACGACATTCCGTTCATACAACCTGCTGGGCCCCTGTTGCCACATTGGATTAGGATTTATAGGTACCTATGTTTGTCATATGAAGCGATTGCTGTCCCTGGTGGTATTCTTGGCTGGGGTTGGGGGTCTAATTGGTCAGGACCTCCCCTCGTGGGCTGATGAAGATCAGCCCCAGGACAGTACTTCCAATCGCCTCAAGATCGTCAATGCTGACATCCTCAGCTTTCAGCGGGTAGATGGGGTTTCGCTTCAAAAGCTGATCGGCAACGTAGAGCTTCTGCAGGACAGCACCACCTTTCTCTGCGATAGCGCCTATTACTACGAAGAAGACAACCGCATCGAGGCCTTTGACAACGTGAAAGTCATCATGCCTGATTCTGTGACTATGGTCGCCGAACGAGCGACCTACGATGGCCAAACCCGAATCGCAGAAGTCTTTGACAAGATCACCCTCACCGACAGATCAGTGACCCTCACCACCGATCATTTGATTTATGACCGGAATGAAAAGTTTGGGTACTACGACGAGTCCGGAACTCTGATTGATGAGGAAACCGAGCTGACCAGTATTTTTGGATACTATTACCCCGATGAGGACATGGCCTACTTCCGGGAAGAAGTCGTGTTGACCAGTCCGGATTATACACTCTACACCGATACGCTGGCCTATGATACCGATTTGAAAATTGCCCGGTTTGTGACCCTAACGAAAATCGTGAGTCAAAATGGCGACATTGAAACCACCAGCGGCAACTACAACACCGAGGCCCGGCGGGTTAATCTGTTTGCCAGAAGCCAGGTCAAAGATTCCACTTACATCTTGTCGGCCGACACCCTGTTCTATGACGATGAGCTCAACATGGGCTTTGGCATTGGTCGGGTGGTTGTGGACCAGCAGGATACAACCCTCCAGATCAAGGGCAACTATGGAGAATTTGACCGGGAAACAGACGAAAGTCTGGTGACGGAAAATCCGGTTGCTATCCAGGTTTTTGAGGAAGACACGCTGTTTCTGTTTGCAGATACGCTGCGTAGCTATGTTGAAGTACGGATTGATACGATCCGTTACCAGTTTTTGCCCCAGAGTCTGGGCACAATTGACAGCCTTCTCCATGATTTCGAGGCTCAGGACAGCTTGGAGCGCGACAGTGCTGCATTGGCGGCATGTATCATGGACAGCCTTGGGGTAGATACATTTCGGATTGACAGCCAGAAATCCAGAATGTTCAAAGGCTATTACAACGTGCAATTCTATATGCGGGAATTGCAGGGCAGGTGCGATTCTCTGGTGTATTTTTATGATGATTCCCTCCTGTTTTTGTATCAGGATCCACGCTTGTGGTCTGATGAAAGCCAGATTTATGGCGACACCGTCAAGGTGTGGATGAAAAACGGAGAAGCGGATTCTATGTGGATTGGGGAAGGGGCATTTCTTGTGTCAGAAGAAGACACCGTAGGGCACAACCAGATCAAGGGAAAGGAAATGCGAGCCAGTTTTCGAAACGGCGAGCTGATGCATATGACAGTGTTAGGCAACAGCGAGAGCATCTATTTTGCCAAAGAAGAAGATTCGACCGGCACACGCTACCAGGGCATGAATCAGGCATTAGCCCAGTCGATGAAGCTCTATTTTGTGGAAAATGAGCTCCAGCGAATTGTATTTATCTCCCAACCCGAAGGTTCCTTCAAGCCCATGTTTGAGGTGATGTTTCAGCCCAATCGGTTAGATGGGATGCGCTGGGAACCGGAGCGGCGACCTGAAAAACCGGATGCTGTGCAGATCATGTTGGGCTTGTGGCCACCGGTGATCGAACAAAAAGACGTACCTACCCTGGTTCCTTTGCCGTTCGAAGGAAAAGAAGCTTTTCAATCGGAAACCAGCCCAATAACAGAAGAAGAATCAGTTCAGCCAGAGGAAGTTCAGAATCAATAGCTGGTAGCAGTTGTAGGCATCTGGGATCCCGTGCCGTCTTTTCTCTATCCCGTTTTACCTCGTTCCCTTTTTTCCTCGTTGCCTTTTTTCCTCGTTGCCTTTTTTCCGTAATTCGAAAAGAACTATCACTCTTGAAATTTTCTGTACTCATCATGCTTATTACTTCTTACTTCCGACTTCCCGCTGCGTTGGTCTGGATTTTTATAGCTGGCCTCTCACTGCCTTCCTGTGCGCAGCGACTGGTTATCCCGGCGGTTCATCATAACATGACTGCCAAAGGCAAAAAAGGGATCATTGAGATCCAGGATATCACATTTACATCCGAAGATCCCGAAAATAAAATCCAGCTGAAAAACTTCATCGGAGATTTTTTAGGCACAGATAACGGTCTGGAGGTAGATTTTGACCGCCCTGAGCTTAATGGCACCCTGAACTACGGCTTCATCCCTTACGGAGATTCCCGCCATCCGATGCCGGTTTATTTTAAGAATCCTTCCGAGATCGTGGAAGGAAAAGCTTTTATTC
>CAZLKP010000173.1:0-1312 GCA_964560095.1 uncultured Bacteroidia bacterium | reverse complement strand
AGGCAGGTATGACATGGTCGATTGGGCTGAAACTGGTGTCGGTACATTGGGCTATCGCGTTATGGATGAGCGAGGCCACCTGCTTTATGATGGAAAAATCACCTTTACCGGAACTGGTCCCTTCCAAATTGCTCCTACTGTCATTGAAGGTCCACTAGTTAACCAGGTCGGACCAGACTCAGCTGTGATTTCGTTTCGCACCAACCTTCCGACGACAGGATCTATCAGCATTGGAGGCCGTACTTTTGAAGGGCCTGAGGATGCGACCTCCCATGAAATTGAGCTGGACGGTCTAGCCCCTGGAACAGAGCACGAATATGTACTCACAGTAGGGGCAAGGTCCAACACTTACACCCTGCGTACCGCTCCGCAGCAGGGAGCCCGCCAACCTTTCACATTTGCCTATGCCAGCGACTCCCGCAATGGTCAGGGCGGCGGAGAACGAAATCTCTATGGGGCCAATTTCTATATCGTCAAAAAGATTATGGCCCTGGCAAAGCAACAGGAAGCTGTATTTTTTCAGTTTTCGGGGGACATGATCAACGGGTACCTCAACGATGCCGGAGAAATGAACCTTCAGTATGCCAACTGGAAGCGGGCCATTGAGCCTTTTTCACACTATTTCCCCGTTTATCCATCCATGGGGAATCACGAAGCATTCATGAAATCCTTTTACAATGAAAAAGGGAGTGGGATCTCCGTCGATCGTTTTCCTTACGAAACAGAATCAGCCGAGCGTATTTTCAGGGATAATTTCTCCAACCCTATGAATGGGCCCGACTCCGAGGACGGCCAGGAGTATGATCCGAATCCGGATCAGCAGGATTTTCCCAGCTACCACGAAAATGTATTCTGGTATCAGTATGACAATGTGGCGATGGTTGTACTTAATTCTGATTACTGGTATGCCCCCTCAACTCGCGCCATTATTCATGTCGGCGGCAATCCGCATGCCTACCTCATGGATGGTCAGATCGATTGGCTGGACCAGACCCTGAGCTGGATGGAATCTGATTCGACCATTGACCACGTATTTGTGACTCAGCATACGCCCGCATTTCCCAATGGAGGGCACGTAGGCGACGATATGTGGTACAGGGGAAACAATGATATCCGGCCATTTGTCGCAGGCAGACCTGTGCGGCAGGGCATCATTGAGCGGCGGGACACCTACCTCAATCTGTTAATTAACGAAAGCTCAAAAGTGCGGGCTATCCTTACCGGAGATGAGCACAATTATGCCCGTACCGAAGTGGGTCCTGAGACGGACATCTATCCTCAAGACTGAGCTCTGCCCCGCCTGCCCCTGAAC
>CAZLKP010000172.1:6039-9354 GCA_964560095.1 uncultured Bacteroidia bacterium | reverse complement strand
ACTGGTTTGCTTCACACCCTCACCCATATAAGGTATTTATTGCCGGAAATCATGATTTTCTGGCTGAGCGGGATCCGGATCTCTTTCGATCTCTGGTCCCAGATTCTGTGATTTATCTCAATGAGGAAGGTGCACGGGTAGCAGGTCTGAATATCTGGGGATCCCCAATTACGCCCTGGTTTTTCGACTGGGCATTTAATCGTCATAGGGGAGAACACATCCGACCACATTGGCAGCATATCCCCTCGGATACCGACATTCTGATCACTCACGGACCGGTGTATGGAATTCGCGATCTGACTTTCGAGGGAAAGATCGTCGGGTGTGAAGAACTGAATACAGCCATTTGGAAGACACGTCCCAGGCTCCATGTATGTGGCCACATACATGAAGCATACGGTGTGTCAAAGGTCAATGGCATCACCTTCGTCAACGCCTCCAGTCTCGACCTCTCGTATCAACCTGTGAACGCGCCCATCGTTTTGGATTGGGACTCCCTCCCTGCCCCGACAAAGGAGGATCCTTCCTGATCTATCACACCTCCTATCCACTCATCTTCAATCCTTGTCCAAAAGCGAATGCTTCAGAGAACTGGCACATATTTCGCCTAATGTGCCCGAAGCAGGAGTCAGAATCTCTTTCACTATGGCCAAATATTACCTCACGATTCTTTTGTCTATTCTTCCGTTTTTTCACTCGTTTGCTGGACTTCCCGACTCCGTACAAACCAAAGCCCTCTTATCCGGTAAGCTGGCTGTCAACCAGTTTGTGCTCGAAACGGATCAGGCCAATCTGGATATCCGGGTCTATAATCTGGAAGGAAAGCGAATTCCATGTACCCTGCTGAAATTCAAGCAGTTAACAACAACCAGATATGAAACCGGGTATGACCTCAACCAGGGGGTGTATGTCGTGCGGGTACAGCAGGGCGAGCAGGTTTCTTACTGCAAATTGATCAGGCGCAAATCCTGATCCGGAGGTTAAGGAGAGTTTTTATATGTTTGTCCGCTGTACCTCCTGACCAGAAATGCAGGCCTATCACCCATGATGTTTCTTAATGCCCTGTCTCACTACGTACCAGCCGGACGTGTCCCCAACGCTTATTTCGAAGAACTCAACGGTCTTACGGAAGATTGGATTGAAGCAAGAACAGGTATTCGAACCAGAAGCAAAGTCGGTCCCAACGAAAATACACACACTATGGCCATTGAGGCCGTCAAGTCGCTCAGGGAATCTTCTCCTGGTATCTTGGATGACATTGACCTGGTGGTGGCAGGCAGTTACACCCCCTATGACACGGTTGCTACGCTGGGACATCTTGTGCAGCACGCAGTAGGCATCAACCATATCCCGGTCGTGACGATTTCCTCTGCCTGCTCTTCTTTTCTCAATGCCGTGGAAATTGTTGAAGGGTATTTTGCCATGAGCAAGGCCCAAAACGCGCTCGTCGTTGTTTCGGAACACAATACCCTTTACGCCAATGAAACGGATCCTCAGGCCGGACATCTTTGGGGAGATGGTGCAGCAGCACTTGTTTTTTCCAAAGACCCATGCGGAGACCACCCCATGAAGGTGATTGATCTCATCACAGGTGGGGCTGCCATGGTGGGAAGAGGGATTGAAGGTGTGGTGCTCAGGCCCCGGCATGGGGGTATTATCATGGAACACGGCCGGGATGTGTTTATGAACGCCTGCGATTATATGGCCCGAATTAGCCTGGAAATCCTGGAAAAGAATGGATTCACCCTCGATCAACTCAGCTATTTTGTGCCTCACCAGGCCAATCACCGGATCGCCAAAAACGTAGCTGGCCACTTGGGGATTGATCTGGACAACGTATTCTCCAACATCCAGGATTACGGTAACACCGGCTGTGCTGGCTGTGCCATCGCCCTGTCTGAAAACACCTCCAGAATTCAGTTTGGCGACCTGCTGGTCATGGCCGTGTTTGGAGGAGGATATTCTTACGGAAGCATGCTTCTTCAAGCCTGACGGATGCAGATAGGAATCGTCTCAGATACCCATGGGCTCCTCAGGCCAGAAGCCATCGAAGGGCTTCGGGGAGTTGACCACATTTTGCATGCCGGCGATGTGGGCAAACCACATATCCTGGATCAACTGCGTGAGCTGGCGCCACTCACAGCCATCCGGGGTAATATCGATAAAGGAGAGACGTGGCGAAACCTTCTGCCAGCTACCGAAGCTGTAGAACTCGACGGAAAGTGGTTCTACCTCATTCATGACCTCAAAGATCTGGATCTGGATCCGCAGGCAGCCGGGATGGACGTGATCATTTCCGGGCATTCTCACAAACCTACAGTGCGAAAAAACGACGGAATTCTCTATCTGAATCCGGGTAGCGCAGGTCCTCGAAGATTTTCTCTCCCCGTGACACTGGCCAGGATCCAAACCCAGCATCCGGATTGGGACATTGAGATCGTTCGTCTTCTTTCCTGAATAGGGAAAACCATTAGCTTTGCAGGCTGACAACAACGCTATGAAATTCATTCCCCTAGCCATCATCCTCCTGATCGGGCTACTACCCATCGGCCGGGCTCAGGAAGGAGAGTATGAGGCCGATACCGTATCTATCGAGTCATCACGCCTTGGGCTCACCAGCAATCAGATGGGCAGATCTGTGACGGTGATCAGTGCCGAGGAAATTGCCAGTTTGCCAGGCAGATCTATTGACGAAATCCTTCGCTTTCTGCCGGGCCTCGAAGTTCAGGCCCGAGGGGCTTTTGGTACCCAGGCCGATTTCACCATGCGTGGCGGTACCTTCAACCAGGTTCTCGTGTTGATGGATGGGATGCGCATCAACGACCCGCTGACCGGGCATTTTCAGTCATACCTACCCGTGCTCCCCTCAGAGATTGAACGGATCGAAATCATCCGTGGCCCGGCCGCTGCCCAATTCGGCCCTGATGCTGTCGGAGGGGTTATCAACATCGTGACCCGCACATTTTCCAAGACAGAAACCCAAACTGAGCAGGATTTTTCTGCCAACGCCCGAACGGGAAGGCATGCGCTGATTGGGGGTGAGGTTGGATATTATGGATCCGGATCATCTGTGAGAGGCGGTCTGGGCGGAAGATGGATCCGAAGTGATGGACATCCGCTACCTTCGGACAAGCAGGCAGATTTCAATATGGCAACCGCAGGCGGATCAGTGGGGATCCAACTGGGAGACTGGGATCTGGCCTTTCGCACCGGCTGGGACAAGCGCACCTTTCAGGCCCAGTACTTTTATACCGTGAGTCCGTTTGACGAATCGCGGGAACAAACCGAAAGATGTTGGAATCAGGCAAGATTGAG
>CAZLKP010000172.1:0-6029 GCA_964560095.1 uncultured Bacteroidia bacterium | reverse complement strand
CGGGGGGCCAACAGCAACACCAGCCTGGATGTTACTTACCTCAGCTCCCGCGACAGCTTTCTGTTTAACCCGGCATTCCCGGCCAATATTCATCAGACCGGTTTTTTCAATGCCAACCTCCACCACCATCAGAGCATCAGCTCCCGGTTTTCATGGGCCACGGGCCTGCAAGCCAGCCGGAGGATGATCACCAGCACAGACCGGGGGAATCACCAGGATGATCATGCAGCCATTTACGGGATGTTCTACGCTGAACCAGTTTCTGGCCTTTACCTGAATACCAGCCTGAGACTTGATCAGGATGCCAACTACGGAACCGAACTGAGTCCACAGGTGAATCTCAGCTATCTGCTTGGAAAGGTCACGCTACGTGGCGGTGCCGGACGTGCCATTCGGGCTGCAGACTACACCGAACGCTTCATTTCCACAGAGATTGCCGGTCCTTTAAATGGCGGGAGAAACCTCGGCAACCCCAACCTGCAGGCGGAGACTTCATGGAATTATGAGATCGGGGCCGATGCCCGCTTTCATCCGGGTTTCGCCATATCCACCACCCTGTTTCATCGCCGGGGAACGAATCTCATTGATTACGTCCTCACCTCTGCCGCAGACATCACAAATGATGGAAACCTGATCGACAGTGTTAGCTACCTGTGGGCCAACAACCTTTCTGCGCTCAACACCACAGGGCTTGAAGTGATGCTTCGCTACCAAAGCTCTTTCCGGCAGGGTCAAAGCATCCAGACAGATGCCGGATATACGTTCCTGGACGTGAATTCCCCGGCCGGAACGGTTTCCAAATACCTTTCCAACGTCGCCAGACATCAACTGACATTCAGGGGATCGTATGATCATCCGTATGCATTTGTTGGGATACAGGGACTTTGGCGGCAGCGAAATGCTGACAATGCAGCTGCCATTGGAGCAGATCTAAGCCCAACATTTATGGTGTGGCACGTGCAGGCAGGAGGCAAACTGGCAAGCGGAAAGATCCGTTTGGGGGTTCAGATATTTAACATTTTTGATCAGCCATATGCCGATTTATTGGGAGCCAGAATGCCCGGGCGATGGTGGGTGTTCAACGCAGGTATCCGCTTGTGAGGATCCTTTACGCCCACTCAAGGCAGCTTTCTGGCAGAATCATTCGTAATGTTCAGGAGAATTGACCGGAATCAATCAAAATGAAGAAAACAATGCGAAAAGGATGGGGAGCCCCCGCCGTGGGCCTGTTGTTGATGCTGAGTAGCTGCCTGCCCGATCCACCCAGCGGACCGGATCTATGGGACACGCTTACAGACCGCCAGAATCTATCCACCTTTGTGACGGCTCTGGAAAGATCGGGCATAGATGAAAGCCTGAAGAAAGGTTTCATCTACACGGTTTTTGCCCCGACCAATGAAGCATTCGATGCCTGGCTGAGTGCCAACGGATATGCATCTGTAAATGACATCCCCAGGCAGCAGCTGATTCACCTGCTCTGGTATCACGTTCAGTTGGGAGAGCTGGACCTTTCGTTGGACGCCGAAGGATATGCCCTGACCCTGAGCCCGGCCAGCCCCGACAGCAACGCGCTTGTGTTTCAATTCAGAAATGATGGGAATACAGTGATTCTGAATGATTCAGTGAGGATTTCAACGCTGAACATCCAGGTCAGAAACGGCTTGATTAACGAGCTGAATGCTGTATTGTCTCTGCCCAGTGCCTATGATCTGCTGAAAAACAATGGCGCCCTCTCTATCATGCGAGAAACCGTGGACCGGGCTGGTTTGGCCGGGGTGCTTAGCAGCACTGATGAGTTCACCATATTGGCACCTACCAACACGATTCTGGAATCGTTTTTCGATCGAAATAACATCCAGGATCTTGACGATCTGACCGATGAAGAGGTCAAAGCCCTTGCCAGGCGCCATATCATCGGTGAGAATATCACCTTCAACGAAGTGATCAACGGACCTGTTCTGGAAAAGACGACGCTTGGGGGAACAAATGTCCGCTTATCTTCCTACCGACAGGGAGAAATGATTGTGAATGACACCATCGGCGTACCTGTGCAGGACCTGCAGGGAACCAATGGAGTCTTGCACATCTTGGTGAAGGTTATCGACCCGTTTTAGGCGGTAGGAAGGTATTCTTCTTTGCTGATTTGAAACCTGCAAACCGGTCGTGAGTTGCATATGGGGCATTGGTGCGACAAAACAACGGAAACAGCATGATCAGGAATCCTTATTGACCAGATAAATACTAACAGAAATCACGACCATCGCAAACATTTCTGCCAGATAAATACGCTCTCCGTCCCAAATTCCCCAGCAAACCGCCACAATTGGTATCAAATACGTCGTAAGACTGGCAAATACCGGGTCGCTAATTTGCACCAGTTTGGCCACAAGGAGTAACGCAGCACCATTGGCCAGCAACGCCAGAAAGCCAATGAACACAAAAGCCTGACCAGCTCCGGCTTTTTCCATCAGAATCTCCTGAGCTCCGGAGGCAAACCAGAAAAACAACGCCGGAATCAGCGTAACCAGGAAGGTGAGAGAAGCCACCGACAGAGGCGTAAACTCCCCCAGCCTGAATTTCAGGAGATTCGCCATGAGCCCGTTTCCGAAGGTGGCCAAAACAGAAAACAAAGCAAACATATTCAACGCACCGAAGGATCCATCCTGTTGTAAAAACACCAGATATCCGGCTCCGAGCAGCCCCAAAGTAATCCCCATTACCTGAAATCGTCTAGCAACCTGCCTGAACAATACCACCCCGATGAGCAGAGTCATGAGCGGACTTAAGGTATTGAGAATACCGTTCAGGGAGCTATCAATCCTACTTTGGGCCAGTGCATAGGAAAAAGACACCCCCACATTGGCGACCAGGGCAAACAGCAGGATCTGCAGCCATTGTCTTCGGCTGATCTGCCCCGCTTTTTTGATGGCAACCGGCAAAAACACCAGCCCGGCAATCGCCATCCGGCCTGAAACGACCTGCTGAGGCGAAAAAATAATCAACGCCTTTTTTAACATCAGAAAAGAGCTCCCCCATATCAGGGTCACCACAGAAATGATAATCCACGAAAGGGCAACCGGGGACTCGTTAAGCTTACGAAACAAGGATTTCAACAGCAAATGGATAGATTCCGGACCATTTAAAATTGATCCTTTTTTTTCATTAACCCAATTGGTTTCGGTGAAAATCCATGCGGAAAAAAGAGAATCAGAAATCATCTGTCACTTCGGCAGGCATTTACTAGCTTTGATGCCAAATCATCAACATAATGGAAACAGAGATCAGGATGGTCGATCTGATCACCCAATATGAGGAAATCCGTGAGGAAGTAGCCCAGGCGGTAGAGGGAGTCATGGATGCAGCTACCTTCATCAATGGTCCTCAGGTGCAATCGTTTACCCAGAATCTAAGCGAATACCTGGATGAGGCCTATGTCATTCCCTGTGCCAACGGTACAGACGCCCTGCAGATTGCCATGATGGCCCTTGGCCTTCAACCCGGCGACGAAGTGATCGTTCCGGCATTTACCTATGTATCTACGGCAGAGGTCGTGGGCCTCCTCGGCTTAACTCCCGTGCTGATTGATGTGGATCCCCATACCTTCACCTGCCGGGCAGAAGACATAGAAGCTGCCATTTCCTCCGGGACCAAAGCCATTGTTCCGGTTCACCTTTTTGGCCAGGGCTGCGACATGCATAGCGTCATGCAGGTGGCCGAGCAGTATCACTTGCCCGTCATTGAGGATGCCGCACAAAGCATCGGTGCCCGCATCAATATGGGCAATGCCGGCTGGGTACCCTCCGGAACCATCGGTGCCATCGGCTGTACCTCCTTTTTTCCCTCCAAAAACCTCGGAGGCTTCGGAGATGGTGGGGCGATGTTCACCCGCAGCAAAGAACTCAATTCCCGGCTCAGAATGATTGCCAATCACGGGCAGTCCCGTCGCTACTATCACGACAAAATTGGCGTCAATAGTCGGCTGGATTCGATCCAGGCAGCTGTACTGGACATCAAACTGCGACACCTGGACCGGTATAATGCCTCGCGCCGGGCAGCTGCAGATCGATACGACCAGGCATTTGCCGAGACGGATCAGCTGCTTACGCCTGTTCGGGCAGCACATTCTGAGCATGTCTTTCACCAATACACCCTTAAAGTGACCGATGGAAGCCGCGATCAACTCAAAGAATACCTGCAACAACGCGGAATTCCGGCCATGATTTACTATCCGGTTCCTCTGCATCGGCAAAAGGCATTTCAGCACATGTGTAAAGTGCCCAGCGCCATGACAGGAACAGAAACTCTGTGTGACCAGGTAATTTCTCTCCCGATGCACAGTGAGCTCACGCCGGAGATTCAGGATAGAATCATCAATGGGGTGTTGTCATTTTATTCGGTTTGATATGGACCCAAGCTATTTCGCCCATCCCACTGCCATCATTGACCAGGGCGCTGAGATTGGTCAGGACAGTCGTGTGTGGCACTTCTGCCACATCATGGGATCCGCACAAATCGGAGAGCGCTGCAGCCTGGGGCAGAATGTATTTGTCGGGGCCCGGGTTCAGATTGGCGATGGTAGCAAAATCCAGAACAATGTATCTGTGTATGAGGGTGTCACCCTGGAAGAAGAGGTATTTGTGGGGCCTTCGGTGGTCTTTACCAATGTGATCAATCCACGCAGTGCGGTGGTCAGGAAAGATCAATACCGAAATACACGTGTAAGAAGGGGCGTGACCATCGGCGCCAATGCCACCATCATTTGCGGGATAGACATTGGGGAATATGCCTTCATCGGGGCAGGTGCAGTGGTGACCAAATCCGTCAAACCATTTCAGCTGATCGTGGGAAATCCAGGTCACCCGGCAGGCTGGATGAGCAAAGCCGGGCACAGGTTACATTTTGGGCAGGATGGACTGGCGCCCTGTCCCGAAACTGGTGATCTTTACCGGCTGGAACGTGAATCTGTTTCGCTTGTCACCAATGAGGAGGAATGAATGCCAATCCTACCATTCGCTTTGCCCTTGTCGGATACGGTCGTATTGGACGCCGTCATCACGGCATCATCGATCGGCATCCGGAAGGAGAAGTGGTGGCTGTGTGTGACACAGATCCTGAAGCAATCCGGGATCTCCCTGGCGGTCTGCCCTCCTACCCCACGCTGAATGATCTTCTTGAGAATCGCCCGGATGTCGATGTGGTGTGTATTGCCACCCCCAACGGCCTCCATGCCTCTCAGGCCATTAAGGCCCTAAAGGCCGGCAAACATGTGCTGATCGAAAAGCCCATGGCCCTGACCAAAGGGGATTGCGAACAAGTCATTTTTGAGGCATTGCACCGTTCGAAGCAGGTATTCTGCGTGATGCAGAACCGATACTCTCCGCCCGCTGTCTGGCTAAAAGACCTGATCAGCTCCGGTCGGCTCGGCCAGATTTATCAGGTACAGATTTCCTGTTTCTGGAACCGCGACGAACGCTATTACCAGTCCGATTCCTGGCACGGAACCAAAAAACTAGACGGCGGCACGCTGTTTACCCAGTTTTCCCACTTTGTGGACATGATGTACTGGCTCTTTGGGGACATTCAGGACATTCGGGGACGCTTCTTCAACATGAATCACGCGCATCTCACCGAATTTGAGGATACCGGGCAGATCCATTTTAGATTTGTCAACGGCGGCATCGGAAGCCTGGACTACTCCACTTCTGTCTGGAAGCAGAACATGGAAAGCAGCCTCACCGTCATTGCCGAAAAGGGAAGCGTGAAAGTGAGCGGGCAATACATGAACGAGGTGGTTCACTGTGTGGTGGAGGGCTACAACATGCCGGAACTTCCTCCTTCTGCCCCACCCTACGACTACGGACCATACAAGGGCTCGGCAGCCAACCATCATTACATTTTTCAGAATGTGATGGACACCCTGAACGGCCGCGACAGCATCGCAATCAATGCCCTGGAGGGTCTGAAGGTGGTTGACATCATTGAGCGAATGTATGGCAGCGCAGGATAAAAGCGATATTCGCCCATAGTCA
>CAZLKP010000171.1:438-9359 GCA_964560095.1 uncultured Bacteroidia bacterium | reverse complement strand
AACTACTCACATGACGTAGTTTTTGCCGAATCCATGCCTGCCAACTTGTCGGGGAATCGGACAATACCGGACAATCTGTCGCAACACACACCAATTTCTTCCCCACAAGGGTTTGAACCAGTAAATCATCATCACCGGAAAGGGTGTCGTAGTGTAATGTTAATCCCCCAGCTTTCACGAAGTCCTCCCGAAGGTATCCCATGTTCCGCCCCACACCCATGTAGGGCATGCCCTGTGATGCGGCACCTACATATTGGAATGCTGTAAAGGCGGTTTCCCACATCACAAAACGGTTGACCCAACCGAATGTGCGTCGATACAAGCCCAATCCCAGAATAAGGTGCCCTGATTCATGAAAACAATTGTTCATCCCAGTCAACCAAGCCGGAGAAACCGTGCAATCTGCATCTGTGACTACAATTCGGGGGTAGCTGGCCGCCAACACAGCCTGTTGTACCGCCCACTTTTTGGGAGACCAGTTCGCTGGGGTTTTGCTTATTTCCAAAACCTGAAAGGCAGGAAGCTCTTTCCGCCACACTTCCACCAGATCCCGGCTCTGGTCTGTGCACCTGTCCAGAGCCAAAACCAGTTCCCACTTGTGGTAATTGAGGGCAACCAGAGAGGCGAGTAAATACGGGAGATTCCCCTCCTCATTATGGGCAGCTACGACCACCGAAATGGACAATTCTTCAGACGATTCCTTTGGTGGCTCAAGCATTTTCCATCCCCACCACAACCAGCTCCAGGCGGCGAGCCATATTCCGGTGAGGATCAGGAGCAGCCAAACCATTACTTCATCTGATAAATGACTGCCAGGACTGTCTCACCCACAGCCTGCAAGGTCGCTTTGTCGATGATGCCAATCACATCCCCCTTGGTATGCCAGGCTGGGAAAAAGCCGGTTCCCAACCGAATGTCGATCACATCAATGCAGGGAATTTGTGCCAGGGTATTGATGTAATAATGATCATCGATGATCTGTGTGTGCCGACGGGTTACAAAATACCGGCCGTAGCCGAGTTGCCGCCCGGCACTCCACACCCGCTGGACTACTTCGGGTGCGAAATCCATTGAATAGCCTTCTTTGGGAAACTCGGCTCCGATTGCACCGACCATGTCCAGGTTAATACCAAACAAGGCCCGGTAACCGGGCTGATGCATATTGTTTGCCCAATACTGACTTCCTAAGGCGTAGGAATCTTTCTCCCCGGGTGATCCGTAATCTTCTGCATCCCAGAGCATCAGATCCACTCCAATATCAGTAGGAAGCGTCTGAATCTGTCGCGCTATTTCCAGAATCACTGCCACCCCACTGGCTCCGTCATTGGCTGCTGGAACTGGATCATCCTGAACTTCCGGATTGCTATCCTGATCGGCAAAAGGGCGTGAGTCCCAGTGGGCAGAAATGAACACTCGTCGCGAAGCTTCAGGTTTGAAGGAGGAAATGATATTCACCATGCTCAATTGATCCCCATTCCATGCTGTCACGCTGGCCGGCTGCATGGTCACCCGTGCGCCAAAGCCTTTCATTTTGGATTCCAGCCACCGGGCACATTGCACATGCGAGCCAGTATTGGGAACTCTTGGTCCAAAACTCAGTTGTTTTTCAATGAAGGAATAGGCCGAATCGGCGGAAAAAGAAGGCCGCTCCACAGGATTTTCGGCCGGTGGCGCAGCAGGGTTAGGAGAAGCTGAGGCCGAATGACCATTGCTGCTGTTATCACCGCAAGCCAGCATTACACTGAACAGCACCAGAAACCAGGCTGTCGAAACCCTGTTAATTGTCATAATACCAATCTGTGCCATCTGTGGTATCCTCCAGTTTGATTTGATTGGCCGACAGTTGATCGCGAATGTAATCAGCTACTCCCCAGTTTTTCTCTTTTCTGGCTTGGCTACGAAGCTCAATGATCACTTGCATCAGCCCATCTGTGATATCATTTTTGCTTGTAGAGGCTTCTTCCAGGTTGGTCAGTCCCAGCCATTGCTGATACACCTCCAGGAAAGAGTTCCTGAACGCCTCGAAGGTTTCCGCAGAAACCCCAAATGGAGAATCCTTGTCCTTGTACAACTGATTCACCACCGGAACAGCCTCAAACATACGGGCGATCACTTTGGCTGAGTTGAAGTCATCGTTCATTGCCACCCGGGCATCATGATAAAATGAGGCCAGATTCTTCTCCATTTCTTCATTCACCGCGACTGGCCGGGCCTTGGGGTCGATGTCTTCCAGACGCTTCAGACCTTCATTCATGCGTTTGAAGGCTTTCTCTGATGCCTGCAAGGCTTCGTTGGAGAAATCCAGCGTACTCCGGTAATGTGCCTGGAGGATAAAAAACCGAATCGCGATTGGTGAGTAGGCTTGCGCCAGCAGTATGTGGTCACCGGAAAAGAACTCTCTCAGGCTGATAGCATTCCCTAGCGATTTCCCCATTTTCTGCCCTTCATACGTGATCATGTTGTTGTGCAACCAATACTTTGCCTGATCGTGCTGATCCTCAGGCATCTGGCAGTTGCAGGCATTGGATTGAGCGATTTCTGCTTCATGGTGAGGAAACAGCAGGTCCATACCGCCACCATGAATATCAAACTTCTTGCCCAGATACTTGGTGGACATCACGGTGCATTCAATATGCCAGCCTGGAAAACCAACACTCCAGGGGGAGTTCCAGCGCATGATGTGGTTGGGCGCCGCCTTTTTCCACAGGGCGAAATCCGCCGGAAAGCGTTTTTCGTTTTGACCTTCGAGATCTTGCCTCGAATCGGACATCATGTCTTCCAGGTTTCGGCCAGACAGCTTACCATATTGAAAGCGTTTTTCATAGGCCCGCACGTCAAAATACACAGAGCCATTCGACTCGTAGGCAAACCCATGATCGAGGATCTGCTGAACGGCTTCGATCTGCTCGGGAATGTGACCAGTGGCCCTGGGCTCAATGCTGGGCCGAAGCACGTTCATGGCTGCCAAATCCTCAATGTAATTGTTGTAATAGAGCTGAGCTACTTCCATGGGCTCCAATTGCTCCAAACGGGCCTGATGCTCGATTTTCGATTCTCCTTCATCGGCATCGTTGAGCAGGTGCCCCACGTCAGTCACGTTTCTCACATAGCGCACTTTGTAGCCGATGGCCTGGAGATAGCGAAACACCAAATCAAAGGTAATGGCTGATCTCGCGTGCCCCAGATGGGCATTCCCGTAAACAGTAGGTCCACAGACATACATCCCTACGAATGGTGGGTGAGCAGGCTGGAATTCCTCCTTCTTTCGGGTAAGCGAGTTAAAAACAACCAATGAATCCATGAAAGGTCGAATAGCATTTATGGTGACAAATGATAGCCCACGATCAGAGGATAGTGATCTGAGATCTTTCTACGTATCACCTGATGAGAAACCGGCTGCAAGTTAGGCGAGGCAAACTGATAATCAATGCGAATTCCCAGAGGGCCCAGCACCTGAAATGTGTATCCCCTACCCTTCCCTACGGCTTCGAAAGAATCCTGAAAATACCTGTTGACCTGATAGGTAATGGAAGAATGAGGAGTGGCATTGAAATCTCCGGCAATAATGACCGGATGGGGATATTCCTTCAATTTGTTCAGCACGGCTTCCACCTTTTCTTGTTGTAGGCCCAGGGTTTTTTTGGCACGGCCATAGATGCCTCTAACTTTCCTCTCCAGGTCAGGTTCTGACTCGTAAATCGCCCGCATGTGGAAAGAACTAAAATGGACATTGGCAATGCCCAGCGGACCCTCACTAGTCTCCACTGTGATTAGTATCCCGGAGTTGATTTCCTCCCGGGGCAAAAACAGTGTATCCACATCCTTGATCTCAAAGCGGGAAAAAAAGGCAGCACCGTGCACATGATAAGGCAAATGCAAAAAGTCATAATGAGGCATGTCCCAGAGGGACGACAGATATTCCAGGGCTTTTTCACCATTGCCCGCACCCTGGTTTCTGAATTCCTGCATCACCACCACATCCGGGTTCCATTCCTTGACCAGTTTCCCTACTTCGTGGATGTTGTTTTTGTTGAAGTCGAATGTACCCACATTAAAGGAAAGCACCCGAACCTGAGGTGCTTTTTCGATCGTTGGCCCGAAAAACTGAACATCTTTCAGAGCCACCCAACTGCTAAGCAGCACGCCAATAATCGGTAGAACAATCAATTTTTTGGCAGACAGCTTCGCCGCCCGCCACAGAAAAAACAACCAGACGGGAAGCAGAAAAGGCAGGAAAGTAGATATGAGCTGTACTTCGGGAAGAATACCCACAGACATCCATGGCGCCAGAAAACCAGCAAATGTCACAACCAACCCCAGAAGCATCAAGATCAACAGGAATCGCTTCCTCCACCACCTCAGCTTATTCATCTTCCTTATCCGTAGAGGCTTTGAACAAGAGCTCTTTCTCTTCGCGGCTCAGGCTCTCGTACCCTTTATCAGAGATTTTATCTAAAATTTTGTCAATGACGTCCTGAGAAATACCCGAACCAGCTGAATCCCGGCTGGATTTTGAAGAAGATGCCTTGGTTGAGGTGGTCATGTCTCCGTATTTCACTTTCATCTTAGGAGAACTTCCATCTGAATAGTAGGACCAAACGCTTTCGGTGATATCAGTTCCGCTGCGAAGCAAATACACATGCAAGAAGCCGAGTCCGGCACCCACAGCAATGGCAATAGCCATAGGTGTGAAGAAAACTGCCCAAAGCAATTCAAGCACCAGCAGAATGGCAGCGATCCATACGATTTTTACCCGGCCAAACAAAAACAGTTGAACCGGATAGGAAGGCACCAAAGTCGCACATGATACCACCAATACCATCACTAGTGGCATTCCGCCGGAGGGGAACCACAGATTGACCTGACGGGCTTTGGCTGGATCGGATAACAAATCTTTCCGTTCGATTGGAGGGCGGGAGTTGGCAATTTCTCTGGCTGTGGGCTCGGTGTCGTCAGTCACAGAATCGGGTAATTCGGCAGCCCCCTCATTTTGGTTCTCCCCAATCACCGTCGAGACCTCTTCTATAGTCACGTAATCAGACCCTGCTTCAAACGGACCAGCGGGCAAAAAGCTACTGATGGTTACTGTGAGTAAGCCAATTAAGGGCACAGCCAGAATCAGTAAGCGTCGTGTGCGGGTGTCGCCCAACAGATGCTGATGGATCTGGCCGAATCCCCACAGAATAAATCCGGAAATCAACAGAGTAAACGGCTGAAACTTCAGCATGAAAAATGGCCAGGTAACCAGAGACCAAGGCTGCATGATCAGGTCTTTGAGCCGGGCTGGCAGGACTAAGTAGCTCAGGACGGTGGCTGAGGCTTCCCGCGGAAGAATCAGCATAATGAGTAACTGCAGCAACAGGCCACCTCCCAAAAAGAGAAGCAACCATCCCACAGTCTGGTATCTATTGAGGAACCGGAGGATTTGCTGTCTGAGCTCCATGAATCCAAGTTGAGTTATAATTTAATGATTTAATGGCTGTCAAGCCTAAAAGGAAGGTATTTTTCGGCATAAAAAAACAAAACTGCTGCTACCATCCCGGCCAGGTGACCAAAATGCGAGATGGGACCACCTGCCTCAATCCCCATGTATTGCAGTACGACAAAAACCAAGGAAATGATTCCTATGGCAGGCACAAACCATCTGGCTTCAAAGCCAAAGGGCAAAAACATGATGCTGAGTTTCTGCTTGGGGAAATACATAGCGAAAGCCACCATCACTCCGAATATGGCTCCACTAGCCCCTACAACCGGTGCCACGCTAGGGTCGAGCAGGGAAATCAAAATACCACCAATTACCCCGCAAAAGAGGTAGAATACCAAAAACCGTTTTTGCCCCATGACCATTTCCAGGATCGGCCCGAAACTCGCCAACACAAACATGTTGAAAATAATGTGGAATAGCGAGGTCAGCGAGTGACTGAAAAAGTGTGTAATGATCTGGAGCGGCTTGAACTGATTGGCCTTGAGTGAGCGCCCCACTTTCTTGAATTGCTCCTGAAGCCCCGGAGAGGCATCGATATAATTCTGGGCGTTGTCGGCGGTGAGGCGGGTGCCATCGGTGAGTTCAAGCCCAGGAGGCAAAAAGTACGGCGTTCCGCCAATATTCACCGTGGTTCTGACGAAGGACGGTGGCTTGTGAAGGCTGAAATAATCGTTATATAAATATTGTAGATTGGGTTGTTGATTCGCAATCAGGAGCGCGACAAACACCACCACATTCAGCAGCAATATATTCTTAACGATTGGGGTAAGTTTCATCATAATCCCTGGAAAAAGGTGACCAGTTCTTCTGTCTGAAATGACTTCCAGGTAGGTCGTCCACCTGGAGAGTAAGCCGGAGCATCGCAAGCAAACAGGTCTTCGACCATGTTTTTCATCTCCATGATACTCAACTTATGGGGAGATGTTATAGATGATCCTAACGCCACGGAGCGGGCAATAGTTTCGAACAAACGCTCTTTCACCTTGATTGCCCCGGAATTCTGGATGTCATTCACCATCTGATCAAACACATCCCGTACTTTACCAGTCGCGATGCCGCCAGGTGTGCCATAAACAATCAGGGTATTCGGGCCAAATTCTTTCACCTCAAACCCCATCTGGCTCAACACGTCATCCACTTCCCGCAACACCACGAAATCCTGCGGCGCTAATTCCAACGTTTGGGGAAACAGCATTTGCTGTGAATCGAGCTGCTTGCCTTTGCTTGCACGCAAAAAGGTTTCAAACAAAATGCGCTGATGCGCCAGATGCTGGTCGATTAAAAACAGCTTCTGACCGCGATCTGTGAGAATGTACCGATATTGCCACTGAACCAGAAGTGTTTCCCGCTCCGAATCTCCCGCAGCCACTTGCGCCTCTCCAAACAGCGTAGGAGGAGACGGCCTATTGGCCGATTTATCCGGAGACTCAAACAGGTGCTCCCAGTCTTCTTTTCTGGGCTGTCGATGTGTAGGCAGGTCGGTTAGGCGCCTGATATCCCGTTGAGATGGCGATTTCCCGGTAGGAGCAGGGATCTGCATATCCGGGTTATTGGATTGTGAATCCAGTGAAGAGCCGTATATCGCAGATTTGAGATCTTCATCATCCCAATCGACTTTAGGAGCATCTTCGGCTTCCCCTAGAGCCCGCTTAACAATGCCCTGAAGCAAGACATACAATGTCCGCTCATCATCAAACTTCACCTCTGTTTTGGTCGGGTGAATATTAATATCTACGTGAACAGGATCTGTTTCAATGAAGAGGCAGTAGAAAGGATAACTGTCTTTGGGCAGAAACTCCTCGTAGGCTGTGGCGACGGCATGCTGCAGGTAATGATGGCGAATGTAACGCCCATTCACAAAGAAAAACTGTTCCCCGCGCTGGCGCCGGTACACCTTCGGGCTGGCCAGAAAGCCGGTGATGTGTGCGTAGCCGGTTTCTTCCTCCACCGGCCTTAAATTTCCTTCCAAATCCTTCCCAAACAACAGGATCAATCGCTCCTCCCGGTTTCCGGCAGGCAGGTCGTAGACCTGTGTACCGTTATGATCCAGGGTAAACGCCGTACTATGATTGGGAATCGCCACACGGAGAAACTCCTGCATGATATGGCGGGCTTCCACGGGATTACTTTTCAGGAAATTGCGCCGGGCAGGAACATTGAAGAACAAGTTTTTCACCAGAAAGGTACTTCCCGGGGGACAGACACAGGCTTCCTGCTTTTTGATTTCATTGCCTTCGATATCGATTTCCACGCCCAGATCTTCATCGGCGAGACGGGTTTTCAATTTAACTTGTGCCACTGCTGCGATAGAGGCAAGTGCTTCCCCACGAAAACCTAGCGTACGAATATTGAAGAGATCATCCTGCTGCTGAATCTTTGAAGTCGCATGACGTTCAAAGGCCATTCGGGCGTCCTGAACCGACATCCCTGAACCATTATCAGTGACCTGGATCAGGGTCTTCCCCGAATCTTTGATAACGACATCTACCCGGGTCGATCCGGCATCAACGGCATTTTCCAGTAACTCTTTGATGACAGAAGCTGGTCTCTGAACCACTTCACCAGCGGCAATCTGGTTGGCCAGTATGTCTGGAAGTATGTGAATCAGGTGTTGCATGAATGATCTTAGGACGATGAAACTAGCAAAATCAGGGCAGGATGCGAACAATCATATATCAACATCCTACCTGGATCGAAAATCTCACCTGTGTGGATACCCGTCCTTGCTGGCGAAGCACAGCATCAAACCTGGCGATCTCTACCGGAAATACAAAGCCCGAATTGACAAAGTACGGGTCCATCAAAAGATAACCTGACTCTGTGCCACTATTTCCATTCACTACTCAACACAACTGTATCTGCACCGGGTGCGTATCAAAGTTTAGAAGCCACATAAACAGGATTGGAGAAAATTAGGGAAACAAGGTAGAAAAAGGCTAGTGAAAAAAACGCATAAAAAAGTAATGAGAAAAGAATGAAAAAGAGAGAAAGAGCAGAATTCGGGAGTTTGTTTCTGACCATGAGTGAACAAACAAGTCACTCGTAAAATATACGAACTATACAATATCATGCGCCGTAAAAAAGTCCTTTTTGCTTTGTTTTTGCTGATTTTGAGCATTTCGCCTGTTGCCTCTTGTATGGCCCAGTCTCTGACAGAGGCACGGCAAGCGATTCAACCAGAAATAGCACTAGAGAAGCCCAACATCACAATAGCCTATGAAGTGATAGACAGCGGCTTGGTAACCAGATCTCTGATAACCGATCCGCTCATCATCAATCAAATCAGAATGTGCGGCTTCACCCTGTGGGTCAATCAGAAAGGAAAAAAACAAGAAGACATCGGCATATTATATCCTACGGGGTATCCACGGGATCAACAACCTTCGGACCCGGAACGGTTAGCGATGATTCTTCAAATTTTACCCCCTTTCGAAGT
>CAZLKP010000171.1:0-428 GCA_964560095.1 uncultured Bacteroidia bacterium | reverse complement strand
TCAGGAATTCGGTTTTTACTCGGACGGCCACATGCGCAGAGGAACCCTCCCAAGCCCTGCAGGAATAGAAGCAAGCTGGCGCTCAACGATGGGAGGAGCCGTGATAGAATTCTTTTTCCCAGCTGAGCTTCTTGCCATCAAGCCTGGAGAAAAAATCCGAATGGGCTACGAGATCGGTACTCTTGGACGACCTGATGTAGACGCCTACGACGGAGTAGGCATCTACGGAACCAACACTGCCAATCCTACCTATACTCCCGGAAACGTGCAGCGACAACGCCTCGAAGCCTTGGAAACCTTCCGGGCCTATACCGTTCGTCAGAGCGGATGGAGCAAAAAATTCGTGGCGACCCCTGAGTGATCCACCAATACCTTCCCATTTTCAGGATAGATTGTTATTTACCAGTTGCTGCCAGCCCTGCCTGTCT
>CAZLKP010000170.1:3284-9431 GCA_964560095.1 uncultured Bacteroidia bacterium | reverse complement strand
GCCTGCGCCGGGGACACCAGCCGCTCCCACCGAAGCGAGGGTGGCCGTGAGGACAATGGTCAGCTGTTGCACAAAGGTGAGGTCAATGCTGTACACCTGTGCGATAAACAAGGCAGCGACTGCCTGATACAAGGCAGTGCCATCCATGTTGATGGTCGCTCCCAGAGGCAGCACGAAGCTGCTGACGTTTTTGGAAACTCCCAGGTTGGTGCTGGCAATATTCATCGAAATGGGGAGGGTAGCGCTGGATGAACTGGTGGAAAAGCCCATGATGATGGCCTCTTTGATGGCCTGAAGGAACCGTAGGGGATTTTGTCTGACCAGAAAGCGGATCACAGAAAAATGCGTGATCGCAATGTGCAATCCCAGACCGAGGACCACCGCCCCGGCATATTTTAACAGGAGAATAAGAATGTCAATACCGAGTTCTGCCACCACGCCAATCATCAAAGCGAACACTCCGTAGGGGGCTGTTTCCATTGCCAGGGTCACCATTTTGATGACGGCATCATTGAGCGCATCAAAGGCTTTGATAAGCGGTTCCTGTTTTTCTTTAGCAATCAGGGTAATACACAAGCCAAGAAACAGGGAGAAGAAAATCACTCCCAGCATATCGCCAGTGGCGAGAGCTTCAATGGGATTGGTGGGAACCATGTTCACAAACAGGGCCACGACCCGCTGGAAGGTATTCATGTCCTTCATTTTGGCCGCATCTTCTGTCTGGGTTCTGGCAGCAGCATCTTCGCTGTACTGCTCCAGGAGCATGGTTTTTTGTTCTTCAGGCAGGCCGGTGCCTGGTTCCAGCATGTTCCCGATGCCAATGCCGATGCTGGCCGCGATGGCCGTAGTGGCCATGAAAAACAAAAAGGCCTTGAGGCCCATTTTTCCGAGCTTTCGGATGTCGCCCAGTCCTGCAGCTCCCATGGTCAGTGAAATCAACACCAGCGGTACCACAAGCATTTTGACCAGCCGGATGAATATATCTCCGATCCAGGCAGTGTACTGGGTCCATTCCGCGAGACCAAATTCATTATATACCAGGCCGACCACAATGCCGGCGACCATTCCGATGAGAATCTTGGTGTAGAGTTTCATGCAGCAGTTGGGAGTTGATCGGTTGCATCCCGAAGGTACAGGAAAATTTCTTTGTGACCTTGGTGCTACCCTTTGTGCTTTTCGTGAGAACCATGAGGGAATGAAATTACCCGATCACTTCCGGTTTTCCTCCACCTGCTCGTAGGCAGAAATGATTTCTCTCACCAGGCGGTGTCGCACCACGTCAGAGTTTTTCAGTTCCACAAATGCGATCCCTTTGATTCCTTGCAAAATCTTGTGAGCCTGACTCAGCCCGGATCGCTGGTTTTTGGGCAGGTCGATCTGGCTGCCATCGCCGGTCACGATCACCCGAGAATGCTCGCCCATTCTGGTGAGGAACATTTTCATTTGGGCTTCCGTCGCATTTTGGGCTTCGTCCATGATCACGTAGGCGTGGTTGAGCGTGCGGCCCCGCATGTAGGCCAGCGGCACAATTTCGACGATGTTGTTGTCGAGGTAGTATTTGAGTTTTTCGGAGTGAATCATATTTTCCAGCGCATCATAGAGCGGTCGCAGATAGGGGTCCACCTTTTCACGTAGATCGCCAGGAAGGAACCCAAGGCTTTCTCCGGCATCCACTGCCGGGCGGCAGAGGATAATTTTTTTGACGCGTTTTTCTTTCAGGGCCTTCACTGCCAGGGCCACAGCAATGTAGGTCTTTCCTGTGCCGGCAGGGCCTGTGGCAAAAATGATATCATTTTTCTGGGCAGCTCCAACGATCAGTTGCTGCCCTTTATTTTTGGGCCGCACAATGATGCCGCCGCTTCCATGGACGAGGATTGTATCTTCGGCGGCGATGAAAGCGAGGTCAGAATTGGACCCATGCGCATCAGCAATAAATTCGGTAAAATGACTTTCCGATATTCTGCCACGTTTGCGAATTTCAGCCAGAAGCCCACCAATGATGCCTTTAATCAGCTCGACACGGTCTTCTTCTCCACGAATTTTCAGCTCATCTCCTCTGGCGACGAACTTCACATCCGGAAAACCGTCTTCGATTTGCTGAAGCCGGAGGTTGTTCACCCCATATACTTCAAGGGGACTGATATCCTCCAGAAAAAAAATGTGTTCGGTCAAATGACGTGATTGTTGAATGAATAATCAGAAAGATATGGGGTTGATGAGAAAATACCGAATTTTGTCTGACCCGTTGGTGGCAGATTCGATAACAACCATACGAGAATGGAAATCAACAGGTTTCCGGTTTGTGGTTGGAGAGAAAGAACAGATATTGTAACATGTAATCTCTGCGTTGGAAAGCGACCATGTCCATCATCACACTTACCACAGATCTGGGCGACGGAAGCCATTATGCGGCCATCCTCAAAGGGGTAGTGCTCCGCTTGTTACCATCTGCGAATTTGGTGGATGTGACCCATTCGATTTCCAACTATGATATCATGCATGCCGCCTATGTGGTTGGACGTAGTTTTCGCGCATTTCCGGAAGGAACGGTTCACCTGATTGGTGTAGATCCCGAGCAGACCGAATACCAGGCTGAAGCGATCGCTGTTGCTTGTGAAGGCCACTTTTTCGTCGGCCCCAACAATGGGGTCATCAGCCTTATTTGTGATCATCTGGCAGCTACCTGTCACAAAATTGAGCTGGCTTCGGTTATTCAAGAAGCATTCCCCCGTTCATTTCGTGCAGCCAGGCAGTTTGCTTCTGCCTCAGCCTTGCTCGCTAGCGGAGGGGATATTGAAGCCCTTGGGCCTGAGATTGCTCTCAAAGATGTGAGATGGGGCGACCCCAGTTACAACAATGACTGCCTTCGGGGGAAAATCATCCACATTGACCGCTTTGGCAACGCCATCACCAATATCCGTAAGCAGAAGTTTCTGGACCTGAAGCAGGAGCGCCGATTTGAAATTTTTATCCGGAATGTTCGTCTGAAGCGGATTGTTTCCACCTATTCGGATGTAGGGAAAGCCGATGCCCTGGCCATTTTTGGCGAAAGCCAGCAATTGGAAATTGCGATTCGGGAAGCCTCAGCCGCAGAACTGCTGGGCCTCAAGCTCCACGACATGATTACCATCGAATTCAATGTCTAATTCCCGTCATCCGGGTCGGGAAGGTCTTCTTCCAGGATGATTGGGACCTCTCTTGCGTCGTTTTCTAATTCTGCATCAATCACATCTGCTTCTTCTTCCAGAAGGAGATCCAGATCAATATCTTCTTCGGTCAGGATTTCCAGGGGTTCACCGGTAGTTACCTGCTGCAACAGCCTCGAAGCGATGGCCTGCTGGCCAAAATGCTCGATTCGCAGGCCATTGAGGTAGTCATAAATGCTTTCTGTCATCACCACATCCGATCGCACCCTTCGGTTGGAAGGTGTAAATGGCGATGCATTCTGATATTTGATGACCTTGGTGCAGTACAGTGAAACGATGTAGGTGTGTTCCCGATAAATCAGCTTCAGCTCAGGAAGGAAACAGTCCGGACCCTGCATCTCATCTTCAGCAAACCCGTGGTCTGACAAATCGGCCAGAGGGTCCATATCATCTATTTGAAGTGCGACCCGATGCTTGTCGTAGCGCTCGGTATAGCAGTGAGCTACATCCGATGGGCGCTGCACTTCCAGCCACACAAGATAGACCCGACCTTCAGACTGGGCAGTAGCCAGGCCAACAGTCATGAAGCTACAGAGCGAAACCAGAAGAATCTTAGTGATGATATTCATGCCGGGAAATTAGAGCGAACCTGTGGGGTGACACAGCAGATGAAATATACGAAAAAGGATGGGGATGGGATGTGAAAAATCTCTAAGAACCCCTGGTAGGATACGATCAGGGCAGAAAATGATTGTATGAAGCTGATTGAAGGAAGCTGGAAATACACGAACCCACGGCAATTCACCGCCTCAGAATTGGTTGTGAAGGCTATCTCCAGCGCGATTTACACCGTAGGGGCAAATCGCCATTCGCCTCTACAGGTCCAGCCATTCAATCAGGCTGGCAAATCCCTCTTCCTCCCTGAGGTCCCAGTTTTGTTGGGAAAGCGCTTCCTTGATCGCGGACTTCTGATCTGGAAATTGCTTAAAGACCCAGCCCTTGCGAAGCTTTGCCTGCAGGGGTTTCTGTCCATCCTGGATCAGGAAGTACCGGGTCGGTTGATGCTTATACTCTGGTTCTTGCCGGCCGTTGTTGTAGGTCGTTTGGTTGGAAGTAGCCAGAAACGTCGCGCGGTGTTGCGCGATCAGAGATAGCTTGCCCCGGTATAACACACGGACGTATTGAGCCGAATCAAACTCAAGGGCACTACCTCCTGGCAGATCATAGGCTCTGCGAAATTCAAGGGTGTCTCCTTTAGGCGATTGCAGGAAAAATGCAGCTACCTGATGGAAAGGAAGCGCCATGGCCTGGGTCTGGTGCATAACAACCACCTCATAGTTTAAGGCATCATAATTCACCGGGAGCTCTACCCGATTTCCATTGGACATGACGATCGCTCCCGGCTGGTAGTTCTCATACAGGTATGGGGTACCTTCGACATTCCCCACTGTGCCGGGAGGTGGTGCCTGTCCCAGGGGCGTTGTATTGCGCGCTCCCTGCAGGAATGGTATTCCATCATTGGTTTGTCCAAAAGCAGAGAAAACAGTCGTGCTGACGATGAAAATCAGGATGATTAGGCGATACATGGGTGTAGTTCGGCTTGCGATTTAAATTTTTTATACCACATTCTGATATAGAGAGAAAAACGGTCATAGCTACAAATAATCCAATGTATTCGTTTAGCCCAAGTATTTTTTCTAGAAAGAAGTCAACCCTGATTGCGCTTAGGTAAACAACCAAAACATAAAAATAGGTAACGAATCTACCTGGTGTGTTTGTGTTTATAAGGGTTAGACCATGTTTGAAACAGAATCAGGCTAATCTCGCCAGAATCACAAAAATGAACGCGAGCTGAAGGTGAAACAGACCACCGGCAAAGAAGAAGGGCTGAAGGTTAAGTACCTGTTTAGCAACATCCTGACGAAGGACAAAAGCGAACATCGCATCACCCTCCCGGTAGCAGAAGGCTATGAATTTATTCAGGTAGATGATATCTACTACATCAAAGCTGATGGGAGCTATGCTCATTTCATCATGAAGTCCGGGGCGAGAATTACCAGCTCCAAGAACCTTAAGTTTTTTGAGGGGATTCTTCTGGATTGTGGATTCTACCGAATTCATAATTCCACGCTGATTAATCTGAAATACATCAAGCGGATTACCAAAAAAGCCGGCGGACAGGTAATTATGATGGATGGGGAAGAACTGGGCATCTCCAAAAGCCGGAAAGATGATTTTCTGCAACTCCTGGCGATAAAGTGACAAAACGAAATAGGGTAGTCGTGGCCTTCATTGGCTCAACCACAACTTCCGGGAAGTTAACCCCTGGAATTTGCCGAAATTTCATTCTTAGATAATTCGTGATTCAATGGCGTCAAAACCTACTACCCACCCTGGTTGCGTGGTTCGATATCTGATCCTACTGACTTTCATGGGGCTGACAATAACATCTGCAGGACAGCCGCAACGGTTGGATAGTCTGTTGCAGGCGGCCGAGGAGGAGGGTGACCCACAGGTCAAGGTCCAAGCAGTTGAGTTACCTGAATAGGCTGATGGCCTCTTATCCGGAATCTGGGCCATGAGCCAATAACGGACATGGATATCTCTTACACGGGTAGGCGGAGTTACCACAACCATGAAATGGAGCGGCACAATTGGACTTTACGAGCATGAGGTCATCAATGTTCCTCTGCAAGTCCCTTCAGGGCAGCAATCCGTTAGCATTTCCGTCGGATTTGTGAATGGTGCCCAGGTAGATCCCGATCTCAGCAACAACCAGCAAGTTGATGAGGTTGAAATCGCAACTTCAGGAAGAAGCCTGCCAGTAATGGAGGGATTTGAGGTGGATGAAGACGGTTGGCTGTTTGAAGAAACGGAGAGCATTTTTGCCTGGGAGAAAGGCAATAATATCAGCAGGGATGGTCTGTCCTCGTTGTTTGCCTTCAACACGATCTTGATCTTCAACACCTTGGGTGCCGTGGAGAGTTTCAGCTCCCCGGTA
>CAZLKP010000170.1:0-3274 GCA_964560095.1 uncultured Bacteroidia bacterium | reverse complement strand
CCGGTAACGGACCTGAGCTCCGCTTCCAAGCCGACCCTGAATTTTGACCTGGCCTTTAACTATCATCAATATACCCCACCCTATTTTCTAGAAATCGTCAACTTTGCGGATACCCTGGAAATTTTGATCTCTACTGACTGTGGGCAAACTTTCCAGCGGATTTATAAAAAAGGAGGAGCAGAGTTGACCACAGTTGACAAACCGATCCTCAATCCCCTGAGTGTTTCACAGTGCTTCTTTGTGCCGGCTGACAGTAATGACTGGAGGCGGGAGCACCTTGATTTGAGTGCGTACAAAACCTCAACAGAGGCAATCGTCAAATTCAACTACCTCTCCGCATTAGGCGGCTCTATCAATATTGACAACATTGAGATAGCCGATGCCTGGGCAACCTCTGTAAGAGAAGCACCGACAGTTATTGACCTGAACTTGTATCCCAACCCGGCGGTGAATTCGGTACAGTTTGACTACCCCGCAAGGTCAGGAGATCGAGTGGAAGTGTATCATGTCAGCGGCGCGCTGGTTCATCGTCAGTCCATGAATCTTTCAGGCAAGCAGGAAATCGATGTAAGCCCCTTTGAAAGTGGTTATTATCTGGTGAAGGTGTTCACTTCGGAGGGCGAGGCTGTGCGGAAGTTGGTGGTAAGAAAATGAAACTCATCATCCAGGGGCTCGAACCCCTGGATGATGAAATTTTGTCGTTCCGACCATGGAGAATTGGGGGTTGAGCTTGATCATGTATCCACCTTGAGGGCTGGTCTGCAGACCGTTTATGCCCTTGCTGGTCGCTCAGCCAATGACGCGCCGGTACACTTTTGGTGAGAGGTGCCAAGCTACTGAGATTGACGGGATTTGTGGCAGGGATTGCCCGCAAAAAAACAATCCCTCAACTCACGCCATTCCCGCTTTCCACTTCCACTTCGGGCAGCACCCGGATCAGGTTCCCCTCAGCGTTTTCCGCAAACAAAATCATGCCCCGTGATACCACCCCACGGATCTTGCGGGGGGCGAGTTTGTCGAGTTGGGCCTGGATTTCGGGGCTTCCAGGTAGGAAAAAGCCGTGCAGGCAGATAAAGCTGATGGTGGTTCGGAGGGTACGCTTCATATGGGATTCAATATGAAATGAAAACCTCTTGGACAATGAAAAAAAGATCCGGTAGGAACTTCCCAACAGTGCCAGGATCCTTGCGTTTTTTTCGCCATTGATTTATGTCGTGTTTCAGGTACATTGAAACGAAATAACCTATACCGACATGACCCTTCTGAAAAGAACGACGACAGGATTCACCCTTGTTTCCCTGCTGTCGATAACCCTATTTTCCTGTATGGACAACAACAAGGATCAGCAAAGCGATCACGCGGAACAAGGTGAAGCGACCTTCTTAACTGGGGATGCCTACAGTCCTGGTGAAACATGGACCTTGGTCTGGGCTGACGAATTTGATGGCGATGCCATCAATGACAACAACTGGAACTTCCAGGTAGAGCCGGCAGGACGCTTCAACGAGGAGTGGCAACGCTACACCAACAGCAGCGAAAATGCCTACATTGAGAACAACCAGCTCGTGGTGAAAGCCATTCACGAGGGAGAGAGCCACGGGATGGATCAATACAGCTCCGCCCGACTGAACACGGCCAACAAGCAGACCTGGAAATACGGGAAAATTGCCGCCCGGATCAAACTACCGGAAGGGAAAGGTATCTGGCCAGCCTTCTGGATGCTGGGAGCCAATATCAATGAGAACGGCGGTGACACACCCTGGCCGCAGTGCGGGGAAATTGATATCCTGGAACTATACGGCTCCAAAGACGACGGCGCGGTTGAGGCCAATCTTCACTACGCCGATGCATCCGGTGATCATGCCAGCATGGGCGCGGCTTTTTACGAACTGGAGGAGGGGAAGTTTGCCGATGATTTTCATGTGTTTGCCCTGGAATGGGATGCGGAGAGAATCGCCTGGCTAGTGGATGAACAAGAGTATGCCTCTATGCCCCTTACCACCGATGACTTGTCGGAGTTTCACCAGGAGTATTTTCTCCTGCTCAACATTGCCGTAGGTGGCACTTGGGCCGGGTACCCCGATGACACCACCCAATTTCCCCAATACATGTACGTGGACTGGGTAAGAGTGTATCAGAAATAGTGACATGTCACATAGGATTTCGACTTATATTGTAGTTGACATCCATTAACAATTCTCTCCCATGAAAAACCGCCACTTCTACTGGTTTGTACTTGCACTTTACCTTCTCAGTGCTTCTCCTTCCATTTTTGCCGCGCCGATTCATGAGTCGGTTGCAAGACAAGCCGCCCGTACTTTTTATGCTGCTGCCACTGGTCAACCTGCCAATTTGTTGTCACTGGTGCGTCACGAAACGATTGATTATCTCTACGGCCAGGAGCTTCAAGAACCGCAGCCAGTGTACTACCTGTTCAATGTGGGCACTGAGCAGGGATTTGTCCTGGTGTCCGGGGACGATCGCGTCAAACCGATCCTGGGCTACAGCCCTGAAGGCAGCCACGATGCAACGCGTTTACCTGATGCCTTGGCGAAATGGCTGGATAAGTACCGAAAAGAAATTCTCTATGTCATTGAGCAGGATTTGCCACCCTCCCGGGAGAACCAGGAAGAATGGGCCACCTTGCTGTCGAGCACATTTACCTTTAATCCCGGACGAAGCAGTGTGGCCCCGTTGATGAGCACAGCCTGGGATCAGGCTCCTTTTTATAACCAATTATGTCCGTTTGACAATCAATACAACGACTTCACGGTCACAGGCTGTGTCGCAACAGCCATGGCCCAGGTGATGAAGTACTGGAATTATCCCAGCCAGGGATCCGGATTTCATTCTTACAGTCATAATTCCTATGGCACTTTGTCTGCCAATTTTGGGGCAACTACCTACGATTGGGCCAACATGCCCAACACCCTCAACGGGAATAACAGTGCCGTAGCCACGCTGATGCATCACCTCGGTGTGAGCGTAGATATGAATTACGGCGTTGCCCAAACCGGCGGAAGCGGTGCCTTCGTAGTGACAGCTGCTAGTCCCAAGCAACATTGCACTGAATATGCCCTCGAAACCTACTTCGGATATGATGCGAATTCCCTTCAGGGAGTGCTCCGTCAGAACTATTCCACCAGTGGTTGGGTGACGATGCTGAAGGGAGAGCTTGATGCCTCCCGACCCATCGTTTATGCAGGATTCGGAAACGGAGGCGGGCATGCCTGGGTATGTGATGGCTATGACAACAATGACTTTTTCCACATGA
>CAZLKP010000169.1:0-9431 GCA_964560095.1 uncultured Bacteroidia bacterium | reverse complement strand
ACGGGCACCCAGCCTGGAGCCGTTGCCACGGAGGGACAATCACCGGGGCAATCTTCGTTTTCTTCGCAAATGCCATCGCCACAGGTAGCCGTGCGGCCCGTCAACAGCACATGGTCAATCCCCATTCCCCAACTCCATGAATCTTCATCATCAAACGAAACCCGCAAGCGAACGGGACTGCCGACAAACTCTCCCATATTTACAATGACTTTACCATAATAGTCATCCGTTACTTCCACAATTCTCACCCAGTCGTCGCCATTAAATACATCTACCCAGAAAAATCCGGCACCTTCATAGGTTTGAACAGCCAGAAAAAAACTCAGCCTCAGGTCTGTGGCTGATTTTGCTCCCAGTATCTCAGGGGTTTCCAGGCTAGCCTGCCCGACGTGATCATGTTCGGATTCATCTACAAATACCCAGTCGCTCTCACCGGGATTCATCAATCCACCCAGGCTGTTGGCACTCACCTGCCAAAGGGCTCCATCCGTAGGCTGATGAAGGGTCCAGGAAGCCAGGCTGGCTTCAGTCCCATCCATCCAGAGAAGTGTGTCACGCTCAAACCAGGAAGGACAGTCTTCCCGGGCTTCAGCGTGAGAAAGGAGTGACAACATCCCCAGCAACCCAAGCACCAGGGAATGAATCAGGCGGAGCAAAGCATGGTGTCCTACGAATGTTACCATCTCATTCATATATGTTCTCTATTCCATAGGTATCCCAAGGGCAGAAACCTGGTGCCTGATGCGCGACAATTCATTTTTGATTTGCTGACGAAGTGCGGGCTGATTCTCACCAAGATACTCCAGACGACGGCTCATATCTTCTGCCTTCTGACACAGCGGAATCAATTTTCTGGCTGTTTCCGCATCTGGATGGGAGGTATCTAGCTTAATTCTCCGAAGTTCAAGCAATCGCTGCTCCCATTGCATTCTTTTTTCTCGAAATGCCTGGTCTGCACCTGAGGATTCCCACATCGCAGGACTGGCTATAAAACGAACCTGGGCGCTGCGCTCTGGTGAGATTTTGCCGGGTAAGGACGTCTCATTCTGCATATACATCACAGCGGCTAAGGCAAGCAGAATCCCCAGGCCACTAAAGAGACCAAGTTGCATCCGGGTTGCAATAGATGTCTTTTGTTGGATGTGCGAACCGTTCATAAGGCATCAGCTTATGAATGCAAACAACCACACATCATTCGAATATCCGGATTAGATTAATAATAAATATTACATTACAAAAATTATACAATTTTTAGTTTTTTTATCATGGCTTATAGCCAGACTCTCGCATAATGGCTTCGTAATCAGTTATTTCAATCAATTCAGGCAAGGTTACACCCGGATGTCTTTCCAGGTAGGATTCAACCATTCTCCAACCCACATACTCTCCCAGGCGCGGAGCAGATTCTCTGGAAAGCTCGCTGGTAAAAGCCTTGTCGGAAATGTAATCCCGCTCGTATTTCGAGTCAGTTTCGAAAAAGTGCTGCATCAGCAACTTAAAGTTGGCCGACTCAAAGTTTCGGGCCCATTCCATCTGATCGGAGCTATACCGGAGCAAAACAGAGTCAGGGGTGTAGGGCAGGAGTTGATGCATCATTTGCTGCTTCATTCCGGCTCTTACGACGCGATGAACCAGCGGTATTTCTTCTGTTTGAGAGAGGGGCGGGATGAATTCTTCGGAAATAACCTCCACCAACGCGACATCCATGTTATCCGGTTCGAATCGTTTCCGCTGGTATTCATACACGCCCGCCGGATAAAAGGGCCAGTCCTTGCCCATGAAGTAATGCAGGCCAAAGGAAATGATGCCTGGGAATGACACCACCTGGTCCACCATACGCCAGTCTGCCTGAGGGGGATATCCATTCACATGTGTGGTGAAGCGAGGGATGTTGATGTCAGGAAACAACCGCCTCAGCCGCGTAAGCGGAGCAGCAATCTGGATGGCCAGGTCCTGATCATAGGGAAATACCTGCCTGACTGTGTCCAGTAGGGCATACAAGATAGAATCCCGCAGCCCACGAGCGAGCATGCTGGTCAAAAACGAATCCCGAATCACCGGTGTATTCTGCATCTGCGGTGGCAGGAGAAGGTAAGCAGCAAAAAAGTCTAGCTCTGGTTCCACAAATCGCTGATAAGCCTCTCCCAAACGCAGGCTATCTTCTATTCTGATGGCCCGGGCAAACCCATACATGAGGCTGTCAACCCGGGTCACATCAATATCCACAAGATCACCCCGAACATCTGCATCTTTTTCTTCCCTGCACCCACTGCCTGCTACGATCAGAAATGCAGATAAAAACATAAACAGAAGGCGAAAAAACTGTTTTTGTAGGTGAGCCTGAATCATAGGGAAAATCTGATTAATGTGTGGGAAGTCAGTTGAAGGATACATCTTCCAAATTACTCTTGCAACAAATGTTACCTCCTGCGGAAACCTGGCGTCCAAATAAGATGAATATTTTTTTTCATATTGCCCCTGCACCACCGTTGCATACAGACGGTGCATTCAATCTGACAAACGAAACACTTATGAGACGACTTGTTCCATTCTTGTTGATCATTGCCGGCATCCTTCCTCAGCTTCAAGCCCAGGAAGGCGTAAAAATCGGACTACGGTTTAGCCCGCTGGTTTCTTTCACTTCCATCACAGATGAAAATGGCAATATTATTCCTGGAACGACGGTAGCAGGAAAAGCTGGTTTTTCCTATGGTCTCCATGGCACCTATGGATTTGGACCAAATTACGGGCTGTATTCCGGCGTTCACATTGTGAGAAAAGGGTTCAGCCGTACAGACAATCTCGATACACTCAGCATTGAGCAAAATATCACTGCCACAACCGTGGAAATTCCGATTGCGCTCAGGGGGCGCTCCAACGAAATTGGAAACGGGGTGTACCTCAATGGACTATTTGGTGTGTCACTGGATGTAAGAGCCGGATACAGAAATACCTACACCGGGGCCAATCCAGTGTCTTTTGAGCGTGGAGACGGCGAAATCAGAAACAGTTCCCTGATCAATCCGATCACCGCTAGCTTTCTGATTGGTGGTGGCGCAGACATTGATCTGGGGAATGCAGGCATGGCCAATGTCGGCCTTTCCTTCCACCAGGGACTGATCAACATCAACAGCCAGTCCAATTTTGGCAACAATGAGGTGATCACCATTAGTTATCTGGCCCTGGATGCCGCTTATGTATTCTGAGAAAAGCTAACAAATTTCATTTCAGCGAGACCCCATAGCCCGATCATCGGGATATGGGGTCTTGTCATGTTACTTCTGGAGACAAAACTGTCCTCACCAGAAAATTATTATCCACAAAATTATACACTCGCTTGTCTGATAATTTGTGCTTCGCTAAATTTCGTCCACAAATTTATACAAGCAACATGCCCAAAATTCTGATCATTGATGACGAAGAAGTCATCCGCATGACCTTACAGGAGATCCTGGAGTATGAAAATTACGACATTGATCTTGCATCTGACGGGGAAGAAGGCCTGAACAAGGTGCTGAAAGGTAGTTACGACGCGGTGATTTGTGACATCAAGATGCCAAAGCTCAATGGATTGGAGGTGCTGGAAAAAGCTGTGGTCGAAAAACCGGACTCTACCTTCATCATGATTTCCGGCCACGGAGATATCGAAACCGCTGTTGATGCGACCAAAAAAGGTGCCTATGACTTCCTTGAGAAGCCACCAGATCTCAACCGCCTGCTTCTCACTGTCAGAAATGCCATTGAGAAAACAGGTCTGGTTACGGAAACCAAGCGACTCAAAAAGAAAATCACCAAAACCCGTGACATCATTGGTGACTCACCAGTGATTGGCAAGGTGAAAGAAACCATTGAACGGGTCGCGCCCACCGACGCCCGGGTCCTGGTGACTGGCTCAAACGGTACCGGGAAAGAACTGGTCGCCCGGTGGATTCACGAAAAAAGCCCGAGAAGCGAGGGCCCCCTGGTGGAAGTCAACTGTGCTGCCATTCCGTCAGAACTCATCGAATCAGAATTATTCGGGCACGAAAAAGGCTCATTTACCGGGGCGCATAAACAGCGAATCGGCAAGTTCGAGCAGGCCAACGCGGGCACCCTTTTCATGGACGAGATCGGGGATATGAGCCTTTCGGCTCAGGCCAAAGTGTTGCGCGCCCTGCAGGAAAGCAAGATCAGCCGCATTGGCTCCGACAAGCAAATCAATGTGGATGTGCGCATTGTGGCTGCAACCAACAAGGATCTGATGGAAGAAATCCGGCGTGGTAATTTCCGGGAAGACCTCTATCATAGACTTTCCGTGATCCTGATCCATGTGCCGCCACTAGCCGAACGCAGCGAGGATATTCCCCTGATCGCCGGTTCATTTATCAAAGAAATCTCGGAAGAATACAACTATCTCAACCTCAAGATCGAGTCGGATGCCATGGCAGAATTGCAAAAGCTTCCCTGGACAGGAAACGTGCGGGAACTTCACAATGTGATGGAGCGCCTGGCTATCATGTCCAATGGCACCATCACCCTGCAACATGTACACGATTTTGCCATGCCTCCCACTCGTAAGAAAGGGAAAAACCTCTACGACAGGTTCGACAAATTCCAGGAGTTCAAGGACTACGTTGAGAAGGAATTCATCAAGTCAAAACTGGATCAAAATAATTGGAATGTATCGAAGACAGCTGAACTGATTGACATCCAACGCAGCCACCTGTACAACAAGCTAGAGAAGTATGACTTGAAACGGGAGTAGCCCTTACTCTATCACAGCCCGCATATTCCAGTTAATGTTGATCCCGCCACCGGACCTCAGCGACAGCTTCTGCCATTGATTGTCACTGCCATCAAAGAGAAAGTCCCCGTTTTCATCGGCAGGCCCGGCATCGCAACCGAGGGTCTGTGCTTCACTCGTGTGTTCAAAGCGAAGGGTGACCCACAGATCGTCCTGTTCATTGATCGTGACCGGTGAGGTGAGTTGAATCCGGCTCCATCCATCCTGGATCAGCTCAGAGCGAACACCCTGCGAGGAAATGAGATTGAGCGGTGTGGAATTAGAGGTACCTTCCAGGATCCGCACAGTGGCTGAGGTCGGAATTTCCTGCATAAACAGAATGACTTCCACCAACTGCCTCCCTTCCAACCCCGCAAGCTGGGCAGACCTGAGCCTGATGGCCGCTTCGTAAAAGCCAGTCGGTAACAGGGGAGCCGTCACATTTGGGCCATCATAATTGAGCTGAACCAGCGGTGGTTCCACCACAGGTGCCGATACGACTTCCTGTCTGTCACATCCAGACAGCCAGGCAGTCACAAACAGGAGACCAATCCAAAAGGCAAAGAGAGATTTCATTCGATCTATATTTTGGCTGTTAAGATCCTGATAAGATGTTGGCGAAACAACACAGGCCCAACACGAATGTTCGGCCTGTCATTTATGATGATTCATTGGTCATCTGCTTAGGAAGGGGATAATCGCTTTAGAAGCCTAAGATGTTTTTGTTGAGCCTGAATCAACTCACTGAGCAGGGAATCCTGATTTGTCACCGCATGATGCGCTTGACGAATTTCTTGAAGTTCTGACTTTACCTGCTCCAGACTTGGGGCCAGCTTCTGATAGATCTCCGAGTCCTGCCATCCATCGTCCAGCTGTAGCTGTAGCTGCCAAACCTGATCAACGTATTCGGCTTCGGCCTGATTCCATTCTTCAGATGCCTGATTGATCTCGTGAATCACGGGGAGGAGGGAGGACATGTTCTGGGGAGCTTCGGGTGTAACCTGGAGCCAGAGCCAAGCGCCTCCTACGATGAGGACAATAGCAGCTGCGAGGCGCAGCCAGTTGTCGAAGGCAGCCAGTAGCCGCACACGGGCCGGGCGATCCAGATCGAGTTCAGACTCGATATGCGCCCAGAGACCACCCGGCGGATTGTGCTGGTCTAATTCTTCGCGGTGATCGTCGATATATGTTTCAATGTGCTTCCACATGAGTTTTCTTCATTGATAAGTAGTCGATAGCAAGCGAATTCGGAGCTTGTGTGAATGTGGAGAGGGGGTTATTGGTAAGAGATTAATCGGAAACATGGTGGGCGAGTCGTTGTTGGAGGAGTTTTTTGGCCCGGTGAAATTGAGACTTAGAGGTTGAAACAGAAACACCGAGAATACCTGCGATTTCCTGGTGATCATAGCCTTCGAGCTGATAGAGCGAAAAAACCACCCGGCACCCTTCGGGCAGAGACTCAATGGCCTCAGAAATCAACCCGGCATTCAGGGCTTTGGAATGAATTTCAGGCAGAACCGGTGGAACGGAAGCATCCAGTGAAGACTCGGCATATTCCAATGGCTCAAATGTCATCTTCCTCCGCTGAATGGTGGAAACACATTTGTTGATCACGATTCGCTTGAGCCAGGCACCGAAGGTCGATCGCCCCTCGAAGGTGTGGAGCTTGCGAAACGCACTCACAAATGCTTCCTGTAGCGCATCTTCGGCACTGGCAGGATCCCCCAACATCCGACAGCAAATATTATACATTGCTCTCGAATACAGTTGGTAAATTCGAAACTGGGCCGTGCGATCGCCTTGTTTACAGGCCTCCACAAGGTCGGAATGCAGGGATATGGTGGGAGCACTCAACGCAGTTCTATCTGTATTTTGATCCATTGACTCAGAAAAATCACCAGTGGTTGGAAGAGAGGGTATCATTTATTTCAAAAATCCATGATTTTAAGAGATGGACATTTACCTATTGCTCGGGTCCCTGTGCCTTAGTTTGTACCTCATGGGTGTACACTGGACTTTTCAGCTAATCCATTTTCCTCTACTGTCCCGTGTGGGAGTGAACGAATTTCAGGATTACCAGGTTTCACATCAGAAACGGATTCTCTGGTCAGTGCGGATCCCAAGGGCCGTTGCGATCATCCTGGGAGTGCTTCTGATTTTGTTTGAACCGTCATTTATTTCTCAGTGGGCGCTGTATGCCTATCTCACTTCCCTTGTGCTGGCAGCAGCCATTTCTTTTCAGTTTATTCGTCCGTTACAAATCTCCATGACCCGCCAGGGCTACAATGCCAAAATGATCCGAATGATGACCCGTCTCTATTGGGGACGAACCATTCTTTCCACCGTTGGCGCGATCATCCTGGTCATTTCGGTCGTTCGCTTATTGAATACCTTGCTTTGAGCCCGCTTTCAGCATCCTATCTGAACCCTTGCCCCACCGTCTCCGTAATTGTACCTATGCTGAATAAAATCTTACGCCAACCCATTGCTTGAGAAATATTTACTTTTTTTGTCATTCAGATTCGTAACCAAAGACCTATCTTCTGGTTACGTGACAGGGGAGAAAGATTCTCTTCAAGCCTGAGAATGTGTCTGACGTAAGTATCTTGCAGGTTTAAAATCGTAGGTTTATCCTGGAACACTAAGCTCAACAATAAACGATAGCATTATGCGGATGAGAATTCTGATGGTCGTTACCATCACTGCAACGTTTGTGTTGCTAAGCTCCTATACTTGGTTTTCAACCTCCGGTTCCGATCAACCCGATGCCCTGCTAAAGCAGATGATGCAGGTCATGAATTATTATCACTATCAGCCGCAGGAGTTGGATGATGAATATTCAGAGCAGGTATTTCATCAATATCTCAACCAGCTCGATTATTACAAGCGTTTTCTTACCCAGGAAGACGTGGGTCAAATGGCTGTGTATCGTGACAAAATTGATGACGAAATCGAGGCGGGTACAGAAGAGCTTTTCAACATGTCTTTGGAGTTGTTTAACAACCGAGTCGATCAGGCGGAAAGTTTCTACCGGGAGATCCTGAGCCAACCTTTCGACTTTAACATAGAGGAAACATATGAGAATGATCCCGATGAAGATGGGTATGCCTCCAGCGACGCCGAACTCCTGGAGCGCTGGCGTCTCTCTCTCAAGTTCCAAACCTTGTCGCGGCTTACGGATATGATCGACAGGCAGGAAAAAGCCCGTGAAGACGAAGAAGAAGATTTTGAATTCAAAACCCGTGAAGAATTGGAAGCCCAGGCCCGTGAAAAGGTGCTGGAAAATCAGGATCGCTGGTTTGAACGGATTCGAAAGGTGACGCCAAAAGAGCGAAAAACAGACTTCATCAATGCCGCTCTCAGTATTTATGACCCGCATACCAGCTACTTTCCTCCCAAAGAGCGGTCTCAGTTTAATATCGAAATGTCTGGAAAACTGGAAGGAATCGGCGCTCGCCTCTCACAGGAAGACGGAGACATCAAGGTGGTGTACATCGTTCCTGGGAGTGCATGTTTCAAACAGGGAGACCTGGCGGTTAATGACCTGATCACCAAAGTAGGTCAGGGAGATGAAGGCGAACCAGTCGATGTTGTCGGCATGGACCTTAATGATGCAATCCAGCTCATCCGTGGAAAAAAAGGGACCAAAGTGCGCCTCACTGTGAAAAGAATCGACGGCTCTGTCATGGAGATTCCTATTATTCGTGATGTGGTAGAAATCGAAGAATCCTTTGCCAAATCTGCTATTCTGGAGCGGGAAGAAGATGGGGCTCGGATTGGATACATTGACCTGCCCTCCTTTTACTTTGACCTAAATGATCGCAACGGACGCCGCTGCGCACCCGACATTCTCAAAGAAGTAAAAAAACTCCAGGCCGAAAACGTAAATGGCATCGTGATCGATTTACGGGACAATCTTGGAGGGTCGCTTTCTGATGTTGTGGACATGTCTGGCTTCTTCATCGAAAGGGGTCCCATTGTTCAGGTCCGTACAAAACAGGGACGTTCTCAGATCCTGGCAGACAAAGACCCCTCTGTGGCCTATGATGGCCCACTGGTAATTATGATTAATTCTTTCAGTGCCTCTGCATCTGAAATCATGGCCGCAGCCCTGCAGGATTACGACAGAGCTATCATCGTTGGGACGCCTTCCTTCGGGAAAGGAACAGTACAAACTTTTTATCCCCTCGATAATATTTTAAAAGGAGATCGAGAAAATCCATTGGGAGACATCAAAGTCACCATCCAGAAGTTTTATCGGGTCAATGGAGGCGCCACCCAACAGCGTGGTGTGGTTCCAGACATCATTTTCCCCGATCAATACAGCAAACTGGAAATCGGCGAACGCAAGCAGGAGTTTGCGATGGCGTGGGATGAAATATCCCCGGTCAGCCACCGCGACTGGACAGGATTGCCCGACCGAGACATGCTCCGCGAAGCCTCTGAAGAGCGAAGAGCTTCTTCCGTCAAATGGCAAATGATCGAAACTAATGCCGAACGCATGAAAATGCGTCAGGAGCAGGCATCCTACCCGCTCGAACTTGAGGCATATCGATCACAGGAGCAATCTATCAAAGAAAAATCAAAGGAATTCCGTGAACTGTTCACAGTGATTGATGGCCTGCAGGTGGGCTCACCCAGTGCCGATTCAACCTTCATCATGGCCGAC
>CAZLKP010000168.1:0-9438 GCA_964560095.1 uncultured Bacteroidia bacterium | reverse complement strand
GGTGTGGCTCTATCGGGGAGCCTGGCAGGAATGGCCGGTGGGTGAAATCGAGATGGCTGTGCCAATTAGCCCATTAGAACTCAAACGGAAACGCCAAGCAATCTTCAAGCACCAGAGCCAAAAAGACAGTGCGCTGTTTCCGGGCAATGACCCGCGTGAATTCTGGCAACGCGCCGAAGATCGAAACAGGGGGACCGCCCTTGCCTACGACAAACTGGGGCTTCCAGAATATGAAGCCATTGAGGCTTTTGTGAGGCATGAGTTTTAGGCTTGCGATATCCCACAAACTGCAACAAGCGGAGCGGGGAACAAAAAATAGGAGCGATCATGGCACATTAGCCTGATTTGCCATGCAAACGGTCTATCAGCCATGAAGCTCCGGTTTCTATTTTGCCCCCACGGTCACGATTTAAGTAGATGAATCACAGACAGGGTCCTGAATTTAAATCTCCTTGGCCTTTTTCAGCAGCTTTTCGACATACTTTTGTTCCCTACCAGGATTGAGCCCCAACAATGCGCATAGTTCCTGGCTAGAGCTTTTTTCCGATTCCTTGTTGTCAATCACCTTGTACACAATGCTGGTTTCGTAAACCTGAATAAGATCATCAGCAGACTTGATGGTCTTGTTGAGAGTCATCTTTCTGGCGCGTACTGGAAGCTCTTCTTCGGAAGGCGATTCGGTCCAAAGGACACGGGACTGAAACAGGATGAGGAAATACTTCGACAATTCAGTGGCGGAAACATCTTGCAGATCGGTTTGATTCTGCATTTGGTCATACACATCATTCTGTGAGAAGGAACTGCCTTTCATGGCCTCAAACATAGCCTTGAGGATCTTTCTGCGCTTCCGGGCATTGACTTCATATCGATATCGGCGGAGGCCGGCCACCTTGGTGAGCTTTTCAACATTGGCCCGGGGCGAAGGTTTCCTGGCTTGTTGGGTTCCGGATGCGTCAGATGATGTAACCGGAAGGACTGTCATGTCGCCGCCACCGCGGCTCATTTCAACACGGAGATCTTTCGGGAATGCCCGAACCAGGTCTATCAATCTCGAGAATCCGTAGTCACTTTCGTCGAAGGTGGCAGAAATTTTCCGCCGAAGTAGTCCTTTCAGCTCTGCGCCTTTCACCCCTTCAGGCCGCTTGGACACGATATCCACCAATGCAGCCTGTAAGTTGATGAGTTTTGTCTCAAACCCCTCTTCCTCAGCTTCTTCATTCTGATTAAAGTATGTATTCGTCAGGGATTCGTATCGGATGAATCGATCGGTGAGCTGGGCGAGGTCTTCACTTGCAGACCTCGCAGGGGAAATACCCACGACATTCTTTCCATGTCGGCGAAGCATTTTCAGGACATGAATAAAATCCCGGTCGCCCGAAACAATGATATAAGTAGAAACTTCCGGAAAAGTAAAAATGGTTTCAATCGTATCAACGGCCATCTTGATATCGACGGCGTTCTTGAAGCCTGTACGGTTTTTCTTTCCCATGACATGAACAATGTCCAGACCGAGCTTATAGAGATCTACCTGATACTGATTGAAGACTCGGTTGCGCCAATCGGCGTATGCATGGGCCTGTACGACCCTTCCATATTCCTCTGCCAGTCTCACGACGGGCTCAACATCAACTTCTTCTTCGTCCGAATTAGGTTTTTGAGGATTTTGGATGCCGAATACCAGATTTTCAAAATCGATAAATATGGCAACCTGTTGATTTTCTGATTCCATAATATGTATTTGATCACTGTCTAAAAACAGCGATAGCGTCAAACAATAAACTGACTCACTTGCAATATATAGAAGTTTTGTGGATTCGTTGGATTCTCTTCTCCTTCGTTTCTCTGTATGTTTGTAGCAAAAGGCATATTTCACGATGAAAAAGACCACTGAATCTCCTTCTCTCTACCAATCTCTGGAATCCATGTCCACAGCGGATTTGTTGCGCAACATAAACCGCGAGGATCACAAAGTGCCGCAGGTGATTGCGGGTATCATTCCTGAAATAGAACAAGCTGTGGAGGCGATCGTGGAAAAAATTAAAAACGGTGGTCGTTTGTTTTATCTCGGTAGCGGTACAAGCGGAAGATTGGGCATCGTGGATGCCTCGGAATGTCCGCCCACTTATGGCGTACCGCATGAACTGGTTATTGGCCTGATTGCCGGAGGTGACCGTGCCATCCGAAAAGCAGTGGAATTTGCCGAGGATAGTCGCGAACAGGGCTGGAAAGACTTGCAGGCACACCATGTCAGCCAACAGGATGTAGTCATAGGGATCACCGCCAGCGGCACAACGCCATATGTGCTGGGAGCCATGGAAGCCTGCAAAACACATGGGATTCTCACTGGCGGAATCACCTGCAATGAAGGAAGTCCTCTGGCCCTGGGCGTTGATTTTCCAATGGTGGCGGTCGTGGGGCCGGAATTTGTGACCGGGTCCACCAGGATGAAAGCTGGAACAGCTCAAAAACTGATTCTCAATATGATTTCCACCTCGGTGATGATTCGCCTCGGGAAGGTGAAAGGAAACAAAATGGTAGATATGCAGCTCTCCAATGACAAACTGGTGGACAGAGGCACGAGAATGGTGAGCGAAGAGACCGGATTGCCGTATGACGAGGCAGAGCGACTGCTCCTGAATCATGGGAGCGTGAGAGCAGCGGTTGATGCGTATTTCCTAAAAACCTGAAAACATCATGTCCTACAATGTCGTATTGCGCTCTTAGGCGCAAGGTATTCATCGAAACTGGAGCTTCCCCTAAGTTGCAGCCACCATCCTACCCTATTGGATTTCATGAGATCTGTTTTGCTTATTTACCTACTCGTTCTTCTCCGGATGACACTTCCCGCCCAATCCCCCGACCGTGAGTTTCGCGGCATGTGGATCGCCACGGTGAAAAATATCGACTGGCCCTCCCAGCCCGGGCTTTCCTCCGATATCGTAAAACAAGAATTGACAGACCTGATGGACAGTCTGCAAAGCCATGGATTCAATGCCATGATATTGCAGGTGCGCCCGGCAGGAGATGCTTTCTATGATTCTCCATACGAGCCCTGGTCGGAGTGGTTAACAGGTTTTCAGGGAAAAGCTCCGGTGCCGTATTTCGATCCTTTGCAATTCGCGATCCGCGAAGCACACCAAAGAAACATGGAACTCCATGCCTGGGTGAACCCTTTTCGGGCGCTCATGAAAGACGAAGATTCTACCAAACAGATATCCCCTGATCACATTGCGCATAAACATCCCGAATGGATCCTTTCATATGGTTCCAATGACTATCTGGATCCCGGCGTGCCGATGGCGCGGGAATTTGTCACCGATGTGGTGATGGACATTGTGAATCGATATGACATTGATGCCATGCATTTTGATGATTACTTCTATCCCTACACCATTGCTGGGGAGGAATTTCCAGACACCCTCTCGTATCGCATTTTTGGTGGAAGATTTACCGATAAAAATGCATGGAGGCGCAATAACATTGATGAATTCATCCGCCAGCTACATGATCGGATCATGGCCGAGAAGCCGGAAGTAGAGCTGGGTATCAGCCCATTTGCTGTGTGGCGTAATGAAGCTGATGACCCGGAGGGATCAGCCACTCAAGCAGGCATCGCAAGCTATGATGGTCTTCATGCAGACATCCGTAAATGGCTTAGGTTCGGCTGGATCGACTATGTCGCTCCCCAGATTTACTTCTCCATTGGGTATTCTCCCGCAGATTTTGCCGTTTTGCTCAACTGGTGGGAGGAAAACAGTTATGGAAAGCATCTCTACATCGGCCATGCAGCCTACAAGGTAAAGAACAACAGGGATCCAAACTGGAATTACCCTAATGAGCTCCCACGGCAAATCCATATGGTGCGAAGGTCGCCCGTAGCCAAAGGCAGCATTTTCTTCAGCGCAAAATGGCTCAACACCAATACCCTTGGCTGGGCCGATTCACTTCAGAATCACCTCTATCAATGGCCTGCTTTTCCACCCGGCATGATCTGGTTGGATGCAATACCTCCCCTTCCGCCTGCTCAGGTGGAGATATCCGGAGCCAAGGAAGGCATGGAACTCCTCTGGGTTGACCCCCGGAATCCTGATGCCGAATACTATTGCATCTATCGCTTTGAAAAAGGGGAATTTATTCAGCCAGATCTCGCACATCTCGTCTCCGTTCAACGGGATGTTGGGAATTACTTTCTCGATCCGAACATGAAATTTCTCAAAAAATACACCTATCTGATCACTGCCCGTGACCGACAGCACAATGAAAGTGAGGCAGTGAAGGTGGAGCGGCGGTATTGGAGGATTTCCAGCAAAAATTAAAAAACACCGGACCCTGTGGCCCGGTGTTCAAACAAAAGCACCAAACCAAAACCTATAATCATACCCTGGGAGCAAAAGCGCGCCAGAGGACCATTACCCCAATGGGTTCCCCGCTCAGGGGGAAAGGATTTGATTGGTGAAAGCGCCTTATTGAGCAATGTTGAAAAAACAGAGGAGGCATCCGCTAATGTTCGTCAAACATACAGCACGGATGCTTCCTTCCGAATATCCCTTACTCAACAATCAGCTTTTGGACGCCAAAGGAGTTTCCTGTCTGCACCTGTACCATGTACAGGCCAGCAGTCCATCCAGCAACGCTGAGACGGTGCTCTGATACACCTTGGGTTAGTGTATTTTTGTAAACCACACGTCCTTGGAGATCGGTAACGGTTACCTGAGAGCTATTCGCAGGATTGTCGTCAAAAGACAGGGTTACAAAATCTTTGGTCGGATTAGGAGCAATGGAGAAGAGATTCTTCACCAGATTATCTCTGATGCTTGTGGCATCTGTTCCAACACAAAGATCATCGAAGTAGAAAGTGCTTTCAGCAACGCCGGACTCACCGAAGTCGAAGAAAACAACTACTCTGTCGTAGCTATTGCCAGCGGCAACCGCGCCATCTCCAACATCAGAAGGAGTGCTGGGATCCCAGACTACTTCTACCCATTCCTGGGTCGTCGCTACGTCGATCGCAACTTCCCAGTTCATGCCACCTGTAGTAGACTGCTCCAGCTTGAGCATCACATTTCCAGCATCTGGCATCCAGACTTTCATTCTAATGGAATCAGAGCTAGTCAGGTCAATAGCTGTAGCTGGATTAGGGTTTGAGAAAGCACCAGCAAAGGTCTCTGCGTCTGCAGGGCGTACATGGATCATCACACTATCAGAAGTGTTGATACCTGACTTATCGGGATTCTCAATCGGACTAATTGCCGTTCCATCCAATCCACTACCAAAGTATTGGAAGTTGGTTGTGGTAGCAGCGTCTTCAAAGTCAAGAATAGTCACGCAACCTGAGGCTGGTGGTGGTGTAGAGGTGTTTACCACAATGTCGTCGAAGTAGTATGTCCAGTCGTCAGTTCCATTACCAGTAGTCCCGAAGTCGAAGAACACAACCACCTTATTGTAGCTGTTTCCAGCAGCGACCACACCATCGCCTGCATCAGAAGGCGTGGAAGGATCCCAGGTCAGCTCAACCCACTCGCTTCCAGCGGAGGCGGTTTGGTCGAGTTCCCAGTTTCCTGCTCCGGTGGTGGATTCTTCCAGCTTGAATCGAACGATTCCGGCGGCTGGCATCCACACTTTCATGGAAATAGTCGTTCCGGGAGCTGTGAGGTCAACCGGAGTTGTTGGAATAGGGTTAGAGAAAGCTCCACCCCATTCAGGAGCATCAGATGGCTTGACGTGAACCATCACGCTGTCAGAGGTATTGATACCGGTCTTGTCTGGATTTTCGATTGAGGAATTTACATCTCCCTCAACAGCTCCACCGAAACTTTGGAAAGTAGTAGTGGTGGCCGCATCCTCAAAGTCCAGAATAACAGTTTCTGTCTGTGCATGGGAAACACCCATGGTACACAGTAACGCAAAAGCTGTTAAAAGTAGTCGTAATCGCATAATCAATTTGGTTTGGTTAAAATTTGGTTTGGTTAATTATGATAAGACCTCTGTATAATGCGAAAAAAATCAGCAAGATTCATGTAAAAGAACTCATCAACGTTTTCTCATAATACGAAAATCATATACATTCATACTTCATTGATTACATCAAAACTCCATCAAAAAGCCCAAAAATGGAGATTAGAGATCATGTAAGCCTAAAAGTGTATGCAAGAAATTTTCTCATAATTTCTCTCACTTTTTTTTCGCTTTCCCCAGCGAATGCACAAAGCTCTAACATGGGAGTACCTTTTGTATCGAATTATTCAAAACAGGATTATGGTGCAGCTACACAAAACTGGGGCATTACCCAGGACTCCCTGGGAGTGATGTATTTTGCCAATAACCAAGGGCTTCTGATCTACGACGGACAAAACTGGAGCACCCAAAAACTCCCCAACCGAACCATCGTCCGGTCGGTGCTCAGAGGGGAAAAGCGCAGAATATATGCCGGCGGCCAGGATGAATTGGGATATTTTACCCCGGATCAATGGGGTCATCTCCGGTTTCAATCGCTGAAAGATCGCCTGCCAAAAGGGTTCAGGTCCTTTGAGGATGTGTGGAATCTTTGCCTTCAGGAAGAAATCCTTTGGATGCGAACCTCCCGTCAGATCTGCAGGATCTCCCCGACAGAGTCGGAGGGGTTCCGCCCCAGGGGTGAGTTTGGTTACATGGCTTTGGTCAATGGCGCGGTCCATGCATTTGACACCGAGCGGGGAATTCTACGCTGGACCAACGGAAACTGGGAACTGATTCCCTCCACTGCAGCCCTTATCAACCACACGGTCACCGGCCTGATGACCTCTGGCGACAGTTTGTGGATTGCAACCGCCCGAAGTGGGGTTTATATTTCCACCGGCCAGGATTTGTTCAAGCCAGAACACCCCGTACAGGAATTCTTTACCCAAAACAGGATTCATGCGATGATTCGTCTGCGAAACCAGCAGATTGCCATTGGCACATCCCTGGCGGGTGTTCTGATTTTGTCACCTGACCTCAGGCCTTTGAGTTGGATCCGAAAGGCCAATGGACTTCAACACAACTACATTCTTTCCTTGTTTGAAGACCGCGACCAGAATTTATGGGCTGGCTTAAATAATGGCATCGACTATCTAGAAATCAATTCTCCATTTCGGCGATTGATGTTTCAGGCAGGTGAAGGTAGTGCCGGGTATGCGGCCATCCAATCCGGATCATATTGGTGGCTCGGCACCGGGACAGGGCTCTTTAAGGTACCATACAACCAATACAGGTCACCTCTGCTTCACAATGAAGAACAAATTCAGCCAGTTTCTGGGTTAACCGGCCAAGTCTGGGGACTGGACACTTCAAACGGCAGTGTGATGATTGGACATCACGAAGGCTGCTTTTCCGTGGTTGAGGGACTCAAACAGATCTCGAATATTCATGGATTCTGGACTTTCGCCAATGTCCCGGGTAGGCCTGATCTGATGGCTGCGGGAACTTATGAAGGTATTTTTATTCTTCGGCGTGACAGAAACGATTGGGCCCTGTGGAAAAAAGTGCCTGGCCTGGAAGAGTCGAGCCGGCTTCTGGCAGCCGATGATTACCGCCTATGGATGGCCCATCCATATCGGGGAGTCTTTTCGATCGACTTTTCCAGTGGAATTAATCAGCTTTCAATCAAAAAGTACGGACAACAAGATGGACTTCCCAACGATCATTTCAATCACGTCTTCAAAGTTTTCGGGCAGGTCTTTTTCGGTACAACCAAAGGTATTTACGAGTACGATCCGATCTCAGATAGCTTTCGCGAAGACAGTATTTTTCAGAAAGTGATGGGGCGGGACACATGGGTGAAGGACATGAAGGAAGACCAAGAGGGCAACGTCTGGTTTATTACGGAGGAAGGATGCGGCAGGCTGTTGGTGTCTGACTTAGGTCTGACAAAGAAATTATCCATAGAATGGCTGCCTGAGCTCAATGACAAATTGGTCAAAGGCCACGAATTTGTCTATCCCTTCGATGGACAAGATGTGTTTTTTGGGGTGGATGAAGGATTCATCCGTTACAATCCCTCTATGCCCCGGCAGGAAGTGAGCGCTCCCTGCGTTGTTTTGTCCGGAATTCGCCTGTTGGGAGAAAAAGACAGTCTCATCTTTGGCGGTTGGATTCATCAAATGATCCATGCTCAGGACATCCCCGCTTTCCATCACCATCATAATACCTGGCGTTTCAGTGTGTCGGCTACCCAGTTTCAGCAGAATAATCCCAGCCAATACCGGTTTTACCTGGAAGGCCTGGAGGCCGGATGGCTGGCCTGGGGCACGAATGCTGAAAAAGAGTACGCCCAGCTTCCTCCCGGTACCTATACCTTTCATGCTCAGAGTCGGGATGCGCATGGAAGACTCTCGGATCCCCTTTCATTTTCCTTCGAGATACATCCACCCTGGTATGCCAGTCAGACTGCCAATGTCATCTATGCTGTGTTGGGGCTGGTCATTCTGCTGGGGCTTCTGCTCCTGCCTCAACGAAAATTCAAAGTAGAAAAAGAAAAACTGCAAAGTGACCTCCTTCAGAAGGAGGAAGTGCGAAAACAGGAAGTACAGAAGCTAAAGACACAGTCACTCACAGCCGAAGTCAGTCACAAAAACAGAGAGCTGGCCACAGCAACCATGCACCTGGTCCAAAAAAATGAAACCCTTACCAAAATCAGATCTGAACTCGAAAAGCTCCAAAAAGAAATCAACGATATAAGCTCAAAAAACAGAATCCGAAGCCTGCTCAGGATGATGAATGAGGATGATCGCCTGGATAAAGACTGGGAGCAATTTGCCTACCATTTCGATCAGGTCCATTCCGGATTCCTCCACCGGCTCAGAGAACAATTTCCCCATATCACCCCAAAGGATCACCGCTTGTGTGCTTATCTAAGAATGAACCTGTCTTCCAAGGAAATCGCTCCTCTGATGAATATTTCTGTACGAGGTGTGGAAATCAGCAGATACAGACTCCGCAAAAAGCTCCATCTGGATCGCGATACGAACCTGAACGATTTTATGATGAATTTTTAGAAGATCCGGCGTGCCAATTTTTCGTTTATAACGAACCAGTAAAATGACAGAAAATCAATACCTTAAGGGTACTCATTCGCTAGGCCATGCAGATTGTCTTCAGGTATTTGCTATCCATCTTGCTCCTTTGCACATGTAGGTATGCATTTGCAGATCCGTTCGATGATCAGCGGCCAGTAAGCCCAGCCGATTCCACCACACTAGCACTCATGAACGCTGCTGCGCGTGGTTTCTATGGCAAGAATCTGACCCTCATGGATTCCGCAGCCCAGGCGTACCTGGAAAAAGCTCAAGAAACCAGAGCACCTGCCCACATGGTAGACGCACATAATCTCATTGGAACCGCTAACCTCGAACGCGGGCAATACGGAGAAGCCCTCAATCACTTTATTGAGGGCCTGCTTATCACCGATTCCTTCCAATTGCC
>CAZLKP010000167.1:0-9481 GCA_964560095.1 uncultured Bacteroidia bacterium | reverse complement strand
TTTCCTTCAGAATTTCCTTTTCGGGAAAAATGGAATGAAAGGCAATATCCGTTAGCAACTCCACCGCCCGGTCAAAATATTCGGACATCAGGCTGGCGGTCAGGAAGGTTTTTTCCTTGGTGGTATAGGCATCTACTTCTCCACCTACGGATTCAAGATAATTTACAATGTGAAAAGTCTTGCGTCGGGAAGTGCCCTTAAAAATCATGTGCTCTACAAAATGGGCCATGCCTTTTTCCTGAAACAAGTCATCCCGGCTACCTGCCTCAATCACAAAACCGCAATGAACTGCGCGTGTGTAAGGCACATACTGATGGATAATCTGAAGACCGTTGGAAAGGGAAATGATATCGGACGTCATGCTCTTGTTCTGAATCAGATTGCAAGTTGACAATAGTTCTGATGAATATCACCAGAGAATATGAATTCGGGTCTTGGTTGGAAACTAACCAATCCCGTTTGAACGTGATTTTATTACCTTTGTTTTGTACGGTAGAGAGCTGCCTCACCGTTATGCTCTATATATCAACGAATGCCATTCATGTACAAGACCTTCCGGGGGGTTCCCCTTCTCATTCTCGTGGCGCTCATATTCATGACCGCCTGTACCGAAACCTGCCCATCCAATCTCCCGGATCCAGTAGGCGGAGAGTTTTTCACCGTTACGTATCTGGATTCCGCCGGGACCAACTATCTCACATCCATTTATGATAAAAACGGAATCGTCGTTTACCTCGATACCACAGGGGGAGAAGATCCCACTCCGGATTATGAGTTGATTAACCCCGGGTACAGCGGCGAAAAGTTCGGTCCGTTTGAATTCACCGACCGCTACATCAGTGCGACCAATGAAGTGTTTAATGATATCCTTCTCTTCGGTCGGCAATACAATTTCGACTACTATATCCGAAAGGATACCTACGGCGTCGATACCTTTCGTGTCAGTTTTTTACTGGATGTTGATGAATGCAGCTCGTTTTGGAAGTCGATTCGCTACTTCCGGAATGGAGAGCCATTGCTTGCCTACGATGATCAGCGAAACGCTGACATCGTGATAACTGAGTGATTATTTGCATCTTTTGTAGCAGGTTTGCGTAAACTGGTTATATTTAAACAGAACAAATTTCGTTCTTCTCGATTATTTTCCACCAAAATAGTTTCTGTCCTGATGATTGGGTGTTGCAAAGGCGCTGTGCGTTTGGGAGTATTGGCCGTTGTCATGATGATGGCACTTCCGCAGTCTGTGGCTCAGACCTGCCGTGTGTTTGAGCGCGAAATGGAAACGCTGTTCATGAACCATGAACCGCAATCACCGGTGCCCCGCCAGGAACTAGAACGCATTCGTGCACGCTGCCCGGAACCCAGCCGCAAAATGCTGCTAATTTACTACTTCTTTAGAGCCGTGGATGCTTACCAGTCGTCCAACCTCAGCGACAGAGAAGCCTACGACCGAGCTGTTACCTACTACAATCGCTCTGCCGAAAATTTCCTGCTCTTGACCGAATATGAGTTGGAAGATCCCTTTTTCCAGACCTTTTACTCCCGGGCCGAAGAACTGGAAGGGGCAATTCAGGAACTGGCCTATGAAGCTGGGGTGGATTCCCGATATGCGCGTTCTCAGGGCACTGTGGATATCAGTCAAAGAGGATCGTCTTATGGCAGTCGAATGCTCTACAGTGACACGTACCGGACTACCAGAAGCGCTCAGCGACAACAACCTGAGATGCAGGTAGAGTGGAATCGGGAGAATGTGATTCTGCCAGCCCGGGAAGAGATTGATTTTACCCACTCCAATGCCAGAAATGGGAAACCTCAAGAAGCTGATAGCTGGGCTATGAGCTTCAGCAGAGATACCCGCAATTCTGCCCGCACAAGTGGATTCAGAGGAAGCTCCGGGACTCACACCCGAACATCCGCACGAACAAGAAGCATCGATTCATATCCCGGGGTGTCGCTGGTGGGTACGCTGGATCAGATTGATCCCATCAGCTATCTCCACCACAACCACAGTTCTTCAATATTTGATCAGCAAGAGGCAGACCTGCGCAGAGGGATAATCAGAGGTGGCTCTTCTTCTACGCCCAACCCCAACGAACTGTGGCAGTATCGCTACACCAATCCGCAGTCATCAGGTACCAATGTCCGAACCACACGAGGAAGCACTGGTGTGCCCTCTGATATGAATATGAGCGAGATCGTGTATGTCAATGTTGCTTCTGCAACGGCCATCACCATTCGACCCGGAAAATCTTCCCCTTCTGTTTCTACCCTGGAATATGGCGAAGCTGTGTACCGGGTAGCCGATGCGTCTCCTTCGTTCCAGCAGGGCGAGCAGTACGTTCAGGTGCAAACAGTCAATGGACAGGTAGGCTGGGTTTCTCAGAATCTGTTGGTTCCAGACGGCCGACTCGCAGTGGTCATCCGCTCTGTGAACGGTATTACATCTGGTGGGGATCAGGTGACCTTTTTCCCGGCTGAACCCATCGTGCTGGCCCGCTATGAAAATGGCCGCGCGCTGGTCGTTGGTCAGGATGCTCAAAAGCAGGGCTGGATTTCGGATTTACCTGCACTCAGTATCAGCGAAGAAGATCTCAGGCTTGCCGATATGATTGCAACAGCTATGTCTCATACGTCCATTTATGCCCGAATGGCTGGATTGCGGGATATCCAGCGGCATCCAGTGTATGCTCATTCACCGCTGGCGGCAGTTGTGGATCGGTTGGTTGCTGAAGAAGCACAGCGGCAGTAGCGTAAAAAAGCAAATTTGAACCAGCCCCCGGAGAGGAATCGCCGGGGGCTTCTGGTTTTCTGATGGCTTGTCTTTTCTTCCTGGCAAGAGTCAGCCATTGAAGGAATGACCAGAAGTTTCTTAACAAAAAGGTAACATAGGCTTTAGCCATCACTGCTTGTCAATCATCGTTAAACACGCTCATTGGTGATTTATGGCAGGATGAAGTGTTTTTCTTTTCTAAAAAATAACAAAAATAAAATAATTACGTAATATTTAGATAATATTTCTCAAAGCTCCTATTTATGAAAAAGCTTATTCTAATATTGACGATGATCCTACTGGCTGGTGTTGCAATTCCTCAGGAGCTTGTCTTGGCAAATTCCGCAAAGAAGAGTTCGACTCGATTTTCGGTCGAGGAACCTATTCCCTCCTATTGGCTGAAGCAGGATCTCACCCCCACAAACTATCAGGTTGTTTCACAAAGTATTTTATATGATCCCCGAGCCCTGCAATCTGGGCTGGAGGGAACAGTCGTCGTACAAATTGAAGTGAATGAACAAGGCAATTATCACCGCCACCGGGTGTTGAATGACGCCCATCTCCTGCTGGTTCAGGCGGTTGAAGACAAAATTGCCTACTTGACATTCCCGCAGCCTGAATATCAGGGCAAACCAGTTTCCACTCTGGTAACTGTGCCTTTCCGGTTCCGGCTCACAGATGGTTGGTAAAGCGTAAGCAGTCGGATCTGTGAAATGCTGTAGGGAACTGTGCCTCCCGGCACAGATTCGGCCACCCCGCCAGCGGGGTGGTCTTTTTTTTGATACTTTTAGATGAATACCGCGATCATCGTTTTATGAGTATTCCGCTAGATATTCAGGAATCTGTCCAACCCCACACAGGGCTGACCATATCTACCTCTTATCCGGTTTCTGGCGGGCGCATCCAGCTGACAGAGGAGAATCTGTAACACCAGAAACAAGCTTAATACGATTCGTGGAGAAGCCATGAGAAAAATTGTAACCTGGGGTTGGAATAGGAAAAAGCAGGAGGTCAGAATCAGCTGACAGATGATGCGTCAAGGCCTGACAAAAACAGATTAGGGGTAAATACCGGGTGGCTTATTTGTATGTATCTCGAATCACTGATTGGGTAACTACCATCGTTGCTTTTTGTGGGGGCTGTGGGCAGCAATGGCTTTGTCTCGCAAACAGGATCGTTATATTTTACATAATGGTTTGTAGCCTCTTTTCGATTCTTTGTTTCTTTCTGCTTTCTCCTACTTTTCTTTCTGCGGGACAGGTGATTGGGCCAGGAGGTGAGAAACCCCTGCATAGAAGGCCGGATAGGAAGATTCAGCTGCTCCTGTTGAATCGTTATACAAATGAATTTCCTCAAATAATTTGGCCGCTTTGCCATATTCACCGAGTGAATAGGCGGTTGCAGCCTCCTGAAAAATGTCTTTGGCTTGTTCTGAATCGGCACCCTTATTGCGCAAAAATCCGCTAGCGGGTTCTCTGAATGAACGATAGAGATGCCCTACCATTTGCTCAGTATCAGTCCCTCCTTTCTTCAGAGCATCAATGATAAGAGCGTCATTCATGAAGTAGGTGCATGAGCCGAAGATAAATGTAACCAATGCGGGAGAAAAATCATGTCAATCTGATCCGTTCAAATGAGAAGTGAAAGAATGCACCGGAGTCTGCCAGACATAGACATTCCTCCGTCCACGACCTCCCCTTGCTCCCCGCTTTAAATCTGCCGACATTTGCAGCTCAAACGGTCACGTGGCTGTTGATCATTTGTGATTCATGACAATCAAACGCTTTCTGGTCGTGATTACCATCGTTGCAGTGGTGCTATTGGGCTTCAGCTTTGGTATGCTGGAATTGCTGGACCCGTCGCGGTCGTTTGTGGCGGTGATGATCGCCATTTTGGTGTCATACATAACGACCATTCTCGCCTATGTGGCCACCTTTTCAGGCCTGGAAAAAAAGACGAACACATTTATTTCTTACCTGCTCACTGGCATGATCGGAAAAATGTTTGCTGGTTTGATCACGATTGTGGTGGTGGCATTGCGCTTTCCGGAGGTGAGAAATGAGTATGTCGCTGGATTCATGCTCTCCTACATGGTTTTTACCTCGTTTGAAGTTTACGGCCTTATCCGTAAATTGCGCCCGCATTCAAAAGACCTATAGTAATATTCATTTATGGCGGGGAAAAACTGCTTGATTTTCACCCTGTTATTGCTCGGCAGCTTTATCCTTAAAGCTCAAGACCATACAGATGATCATGGCGAACGGCATGTCACCGAAGAGGTGGGACATCGTTCTGAAGAAGCCGATCCCGAAGAAGGGATTAATGTCTCTGATGTGATCATTGAGCACATCATGGACTCTCATGACTGGCATATCACCGATATCCCGGCGGGAGAGGACGAAGAAGGAAATACGGCGTTCACCCCGATTGTTTTGCATTTGCCCTGGATGCTCTATGATAGTGAAGCGGGATTCGTGTTTGCTGCCAATACCGATGCACTTGTTGAGAAGGGCTATTTGCCCCATGAGGCTTCCGTCGTCAAGTTGAAAGAAGGTGTATCCACAGAAGGACTGGTGGATGAGTACGGACATGCTCACGTGCACGACTGGGATACATTCGAAAAAGAAAAAGTAGCTGAAGACATCATGGTGATTGATCTCTCGATCACCAAAACAGCGCTGCAAATGATACTAATCGGGCTTCTTTTGTTGCTCGTGTTCACCGCTGTGGCCAGAGCTTATACCCGTCGCGAAGGGGAAGCGCCCAAAGGATTTCAATCGCTGATCGAGCCCATCATCATTTTCATCAGAGATGAAGTGGCCAAGCCCTACCTGGGCGAGAATTCGGCAAAGTTTCTTCCCTATTTGCTCACGCTGTTTTTCTTCATCTGGTTTGCCAATCTCTTTGGACTGATGCCATTCAACTCCAATATTGCCGGAAACATTTCTGTGACGGCGGCGCTGGCTGTGCTGACATTCATCATCACCCAGGTGAATGGCTCTAAAGATCACTGGAAGCATGTGTTTAACACCCCGGGTGTGCCCTGGTGGCTGAAGTTTGGAATTCCCCTGATGCCACTCGTGGAATTCATCGGACTGTTCACCAAGCCCTTCGCCCTGGCTGTGCGTTTGTTTGCGAATATTACCGCCGGGCACTTCATGGTGCTGGGGCTGGTATCTCTGATATTCATCATGGGTGACAACGGATCAAGCATGGCAGGAGCCATGGGCATCATGCCACTGTCGTTCTTGTTCACCCTGGTAATTTTCACCCTGGAGATGATTGTGGCGATTATTCAGCCATTCATCTTCACCCTTCTCACCGCTGTGTTTATTGGCATGGCAATGGAGACTCATGATGATCATCACTGATCGGTTCTTTCAACGTTGCAATTACTTTTTCTCACATATCATCCACAGTTACTATGGAATTTGGAGTAATGGGCGCCGGTATTGGCGCAGGATTGGCTGCCATTGGTGCAGGTCTTGGTATCGGACGTCTCGCTGCCAGCTCAGTTGAGTCTATCGCTCGTCAGCCTGAAGCTTCCGGCGACATCCGTGGTGCCATGATTCTGACAGCTGCCTTCATCGAGGGTGTTGCCCTCTTTGGTGAGGTGATCTGCCTGTTGGCCGTATTAGGCTAATCCACAATGATCAACGGAGAATAACGCCGGGGGAATGCCCTGGCTGACTCCTTTTCCTTACTCAAGCCATTTTTGCCGGGCTATCTCAATTAATGACAATGCTTCTATCGATCATAACACCTTCCTTTGGTCTGTTTTTCTGGACAGCCGTCATTTTTCTGACCTTCTTTTTCCTGCTCCGTCGATTTGCCTGGGGACCCATCATGAATGCGATTCATGCCCGGGAAGAGCGGATTGCTAGCTCTCTGGCTCAGGCTGAGCAGGCCCGCGCCGACATGGAGCGCCTGCAGGCCGACAATGAAGCGCTACTGAAAGAAGCCCGTGCTGAGCGTGACACCATGCTCAAGGAGGCCTCTCAGATGAAAGAGCAAATCATTGCCGACGCACGCAAAGAAGCTCAGGAGGCTGCTGCTGCCGAGCGCGAAAAAGCACGTGCCCAGATTGAGGCAGAAAAATTAACTGCTCTGAATGAAATCCGGGAAACAGCCGTCAGCCTTTCTGTGGAAATTGCTGAGAAACTGCTGAGAAAAGAATTTTCAGATCAGGCAGCCCAACAGGCCTATGCCAAGACTCTGATTTCTGATTTGAACAACAACTAAACCGGAAGCTACGGCTTCTTGAATCCGCCATCTATGGTAGAGGATCGCATCGGATATCGCTACGCCAAATCGGCCTTTTCACTTGCTCTGGAGCATCAGGAGCTCGAAGCTGTTCGTGACGACATGAGCATGATTCATGACCTGTGTCACGACAGCCGGGAATTTTCTAATATGCTTGTCAGCCCCATCATTTCCGGGAAAAAGAAACTGGAAGTGCTGGAGCTGATTTTCGATGGGAAATTTCGGACGACCATGGTTCCCCTCCTTGTGCAGATGATTGTGCAGAAAGGTCGCGAGTCTTTTCTCCCCAACGTGACAGAGGCTTTTCTGGGTATGTACGACGAGGCCAAAGGTATTCTGAGAGGCGTACTCACATCCGCATCAGAACTGTCTGCCGCAACGGTAGAAGATGTCAAAGCTGCCATGGAGAAAAGTACCGGTAAATCTTTTGAAATGACCACGGAAGTAGATCCGGATCTCATCGGTGGCTTCAAACTCACTGTCGGAGATCGGCTGTTTGATGGCAGCCTGTCTTCGTCACTGCGAAAACTCAAACAAGAACTCGCCTAGGCCGGAGCGTTGTTTCCGACCTGTTCACATATGAGCCCCTGAATCACGGATTTATGCTCTCCAATTTTTAGTAGTCGCGACGAAAAGAATAGGCAACGAGAATGAATACCATTTTCCGGTCTCGCTTCTCGCCTCTCATTTCTCGCCTATTTCCAAGAAACCCTCAATTCCAACTTCACCGATATGTCAGCGGTAAGACCAGACGAAGTTTCTGCCATCCTGAGAGAACAGCTCTCCAATTTTAAAACCGCTACCCAGCTCGAAGAAACCGGTACGGTTTTGCAGATTGGGGACGGTATCGCCCGTATTTATGGCCTCACCAAAGTACAATCGGGCGAATTGATCGAGTTTGAAACCGGCCTCAAGGGCATGGTGTTGAACCTCGAGGAAGACAATGTTGGTGCCGTACTCTTCGGCGATTCTGAAGAAATCAAAGAAGGCGACAACGTGCGCCGCACTGGTTCCATCGCATCTATCCATGTGGGCGAAGGCCTTCTCGGCAGGGTGATCAATCCATTGGGTGAACCGATCGATGGCAAAGGCCCGATCGAAGGAAAACTCTACGAATCTCCCTATGAGCGTAAAGCGCCCGGGGTCATCTTTCGCCAGCCGGTAAACGAGCCACTGCAAACAGGACTGAAAGCGATCGACTCCATGATTCCGATTGGCCGTGGCCAGCGGGAACTCATCATTGGTGACCGCCAGACAGGTAAGACTGCCATCGCGGTAGACACCATCATCAACCAGAAAGAGTTTGCTGATCGCGGCGAACCTGTTTATTGCGTGTATGTTGCGATCGGACAGAAAGCTTCCACTGTGGCTCAGGTCGTGAAAGCCCTCGAAGATGCCGGGGCCATGAGCTATACCGTAGTCGTTGCTGCACCCGCTTCTTATCCCGCTCCACTCCAGTTTTTCGCGCCATTTGCTGGTGCAGCGATCGGAGAATTTTTCCGTGATACCGGACGACCTGCCCTGGCCATTTACGATGACTTGTCCAAGCAGGCTGTTGCCTATCGCGAGGTTTCACTGCTGCTTCGTCGTCCTCCCGGCCGCGAAGCTTATCCTGGAGACGTATTCTATCTTCACTCCCGCCTGCTGGAGCGTGCTGCGAAAATCATCAATGACCTTCCCGAGTCCTACAGAGATCAGGTGAAAGGGGGTGGTTCACTCACTGCCCTCCCGATCATTGAAACGCAGGAAGGTGATGTATCTGCCTACATCCCTACCAATGTTATCTCAATCACAGATGGCCAGATCTTTCTTGAGTCCAACCTCTTCAACTCCGGTGTACGTCCTGCGATCAACGTGGGGATCTCTGTATCGCGTGTCGGGGGGGCTGCCCAGATCAAGCCGATGAAAAAGGTCGCAGGTACCCTGAAGCTCGACCTCGCGCAGTATCGCGAACTGGAAGCATTTGCTCGATTTGGATCAGATCTGGATAAATCCACCCAGGCACAGCTTGAGCGAGGAAAGCGTTCTGTGCAACTTCTGATTCAGGGACAATACAGCCCGGTACCCGTTGAAAAGCAGGTAGCAGCGATTTTTGCTGTGACCAAAGGGCATGTAGATTCTGTACCTGTGGATCGTGTGACAGAATATGAGGAGCGTTTTCTGCAGGAACTGGAGATCAATCACAAGGAGACTCTGGATGCGATCCGTGCTAAGAAGTGGGACGATGACATCCAGAATACCCTGGCAACGGTAGCCAATGAAGTGGCCAAGACCTTTTCCTGATCGGGAGAGGAGATAATCTTTTTTCAAGAAAGACTGACAAAACCGCATGGCGAACTTAAAAGACATTCGTGGCCGCATCAAATCGGTAAAAAGCATTCAGCAGGTGACCTCTGCCATGAAGATGGTTGCAGCCGCTAAGCTGCGTCGTGCCCAGGACCGAATGCT
>CAZLKP010000166.1:4672-9575 GCA_964560095.1 uncultured Bacteroidia bacterium | reverse complement strand
ACGCCGGCAAAGTGAAGAAAGATGCGCCGGTCCTCCCATTCAGATGGAATCTGGAAATTTTTGCGGTAGAGTCCCGTTTCGTTGATGGAATCCATGATAAACGGCGGATTCACCTCAAAGGGATGCTTGATATTGGTGTAAATGGGTTGGCCGTAGCCCAGCACCTGCCAGTTGGAAGGGACCTGAATTTCGTCCCAGTGCTCGTGGGAATATGACCTCGACATGAATTGCACCGGCGCCTCAGCTGGAGCATTCAGGAACTGAAACCGCCAGGTGCCGTTCAAGCTTTGGCGGAAAGGAAGATCATTGCGAAGCTGGGTCAGGGCAGCCGCTGCGGTAGGATACAGCCATTCAGTGGCTGTGGCATGTGCAGGAACTTTATTCCGTCCTATGACGGTCGGATCCTGCCATTCCTGAGCCTGAGTCATGGAGGAAATGAGGAGAATGAGAATGAAGAGGCGTGACATATGGTGAGAAGTCAGAAGTCAGAAGCGAGAGCCGAGAAGCGAGACTGGAACGTTTTCTTCCTGTGAACCGTGAACCGTGAACCTCGATTGGCGCCTCCCCCTGCAGCGATGGATTTGTGTGCGGGAGAGGGTCTGCGATCCGCCTCTGGTGGAGGACCGAGGGGGTGAAACAAGCGGGCATGGTTTTCCGGATCTCATAATTCGAAGGTACGAGATAATTGGGGAAAAACGGATTGAAGCAGGGATTCCTCAGAGGGTAGAATTCGTCACTTTGGGGTGGTTATTTAGTCAGGTGAATGTGAATGAGTCATGTGGGGCTCTGTTCCTATGTAGAATATTGGGAAATTGCTCGTTGAATCGATAAATCACATTGTTTAGAGAGCCAAATCCATGAACTTCATCACCGGCACAGCCCTCTAGGGTCTGGTGGTAGTCCAGAAGAAAGAGCAGGTCCGTAAAGACCTATTTCTCAAATTTTCGCAACAGCTCCGCCGTTTATCCGAAAGAGTAGAAGCACTCGTCACCGAGATTCTAGCCCAAAAAGCCATAGATCCCGAGGCGGACACGGCCATGAAGGAAGCAGACGACAACGCAAATATGCTAATAATGAAGCCAAACCACCGGCCTCGAGAACTTTCCCTTAGTTGTTGAGTGATGACTTTTTCTTCCAGTTTGATCCTGTGTTCACTTTGTTTTTCAGCCATGCGCATAATACGCTCAGCACCATTATCGACAGCACCATTATCGCCTTCCAGAATGCTGGGAGAAGGAAGTGGTCCACTAAATCGTTGTTCAATAGAATAGAATAATAATCACCCTGAATGTTCATGACAGATCCCATTCCGGTGATGAAGCTAGGGGAGGTAAAGATTCGGGTAGCTTTTCGGATTTTCCCGTTTGAAGATAAACTGTGATAAAGCAGACCTTTGTAAACGATAAATTTCTAAAAAAGTGCAAGATTCTGTCCAGAGGATGGTTACAGACAGTCAAGATATCGATCATGATTGTATATCTGTACTTTTTTAAAATAGCATTATGCTTCATGCAAGATTCCCTGAATTCCTTCAATCATTTCTTCTTGTCTGAACATAGTCACCTGGTTAATTGGGGTTAAACAGGCTGCAAATATTAAACCGCCACGAGACCGCTAAAACAGAGTTTCATTTCCCCTCACTCTCCGGGCACCAGCTTAACGATCATACCAGGACCTTCGATCCCGAGATACACATAACCATCGGGCCCCTGGGTGATGGTGCGCACGCGACCGATGTTTTCGAGCAGAATTTCCTGGCCAACCACCTCATTACCGTCCATTTCACAGCGCACCAGATAGCGGAATTTGAGCGAGCCCACAAGCAAGTCGCCGTCCCAGTCGCCATATCGTTCGGATTCGATGAAATCCATGCCGCAGGGAGCGATAGAGGGCACCCAGTAGGTCACGGGTTGGTCCATCCCGGACATTGCAGTATCCTCGGTGATGATGGTGCCGGTATAGTTGATCCCATAGGTAATGATGGGCCAGCCATAGTTGTGGCCGGGCTGGATGAGATTGATTTCATCGCCGCCTTTGGGGCCGTGCTCGTGTTCCCAGATTTGACCGCCGCGCTCAGTGAGGCCTTGGGGATTGCGATGCCCCAAAGAATAAATTTCCGGGTGTGCGCTGTCCACATTGACAAAGGGGTTGTCCTCGGGCACAGAGCCATCATCGTGGAATCTAAGGATCTTTCCGCGGAAGTTGGACAAATTATGAACTTCGTCTCTACCGCCCCGGTCGCCGATCGACAGAAAGAGAAATCCATCCTTGTCAAACGCAATTCTACCACCATAGTGGTGGTTTTTTCCATAGTTCGGGGCGGCTTTGAACAGCACTTCCAGGTCTACCAGTTCCATGCTTTCGAGTCGGGCACGGGCCAGGGCTGTGTTGGCCCCACTGCCTTCTTCCCCCTCTTTGACAGGAGAAGAAAAGGTAAAATAGATCCAGCCGTTGGATTCGTAATCGGGGTGGAGCTCCAGGTCAAAGAGGCCACCTTGTCCGCGGGCTTTGACTTCCGGCACGCCCTGCACTTCCTGTTCCAGCAATTGTCCATCGCGAATGATGCGCATGGTTCCTTGCCGTTCTGTAAAGAGCAGGTCTCCATTGGGCAGGAAAGCCATTCCCCAGGGCACTTCCAGATCTGCGGCCAGGGTATCCACTGTGACAGAGACAGTGTGACCTGCCGGAGGAGGCTGGTGGTCAGCGGCCTGGCCGCAGGCCTGGGGAATCGTCAGGGCAAGAAGCCCAACCAGAAAAATAATGCTTGATGTCATGAGGGGAGAAGGGGTATTCATATTTAGTCAACCGTGAAGAGAATGCAGTTATGGGGTTTCACTTGCAGGATTTAACATCATTATCCGAATGAAAAAAGTTTGGTGTCAAAAAAAATTAAACGACCGATTACAACATAATTGTCAGATAACGTGTATCAACAGGTATCAACAATGATACACAATCGGATTCATATCAGCACAGTGAATCTTTTCAGCGGATAGGCGGCCTGCATTCGCACAATCTGTCGTTCGTCACAGCCATTCAGGTGATTCACCTGATCGTTCTTTTTGTCTAACAGCACAACGTATCAATCATGAACACACACACCTGCGGGAATTCCCGCCGGGGCACCGCGCGTGCCCTTCCCACTCATTTTACGCTGGTTTTTGTTGGGTTTTTGTTGAGCTTCCTGGTCTTTTCGGGCGGGCTCCAGGCTCAGGTCGATATCCGGATTTCGCCACAACCTTTTTCAGCTTCTACACCGGAAGCTCCTCCACTGGTATCCCTTTCACCCAACCCGGCATCATCTGGGATTACCATTCAGGCTATGAAAGATGTCCACATTCAGGATCTGAAGATCTACGATTATTCGAGTAATCTGGTATTCTCCGGCACATACAGCACCGGCGTGGTCTGGACCACCACCCTTTACCCGGGCATCCATTATTTTGTGGTCGGAACGGATGATGGGACAGAGTCCGTGACAGTGGAAATTGTAGATGAATAAGCTGCAATTAGGCTCAGGATGTGCCGTGGAGCGCACAAGCAGGGATCGCAGACATACTGGCCTTAATGGCAGTGGCGTCTGTGATCTCTGCATGTTGTGATTAGGCAGCAGATTGGAGTTTGTCAGATTGATCAGGATGTCCGTCGGTCAGCCATCGTTTCGGGCCTGGATTTCGTCTGTGTAGGTATGAGTAAGTTGTCATTTTTTCTAATATGTCTGGGAGGTTTCTTCCTTTCCTGCTCGCAGATTCCGGTATTGCCACCCGGCTCATATGAATTGAACCACGTGATGCTGGGGATTTCGTTTCCTCCGGTTGCGGATGCCGATCAGCGGGCATTCACCGCTCCACTCCTTGAGGAATTAGGCGTGACCCATATCCGGATAGGGGAGAACTGGGCCAATCGGGAGCCAGAAAATGACCGCTTTAATTGGGCCCCATTAGATGGGCGGATCGAATGGGCCGAGAAGTATGGCCTTGAGGTATTGCTGACCATACAATCTAACGGACCGGAGTGGGCCTGTGCTGCAAGCAACGAGAAATCTTGTGTTTATGGAGACTATGCAGAGTTTCAGGCATATGTGGAAGCCCTTTTTCAGCGCTATGCCAACCGCATTTCGAAGGTGCAATTTGGCAACGAATGGCAAACGGAGTGGTGGTATTTGGGAACTGCGGAGCAATTCACCGAGGCCAGCAATATTGTTTATCGAGCAGCCAGAGATTATTCTCCTCAGACAGTGATGGTGCTTGGAGGATTCACAACCATTTCGCTCAGAGGCCTGGCAGCCTGCGCGGGTCTGGTGGATTCAGTCTATGATGATGGGGGGAATCTTTACGACGATAAATTTTTCACGACCTACTGTCAAAGTGCGGAATTTCGGAAGGGAGTAGATCGGATCACCTATGTGTTGGAACACGCTCAGTATGACGAGTTGGATATTCACCTGTACGATGACGCAGAAAAATGGCCGATCTATGTTGAGCATTTTTCTTCGCTGGTTAACCAACCAATCATCGTGACGGAGTTTGGCGGGCCGAATGTGAACATGGAGCCGAGGTCTGAGTCATATCAGGCCGAGCGACTGGCGAGGTATATCCGGACGATTGATGAATTAGGGATAGAGGAAGCGTATTTTTTCAAGTTGGTGGAAGGGTCGGGGAATCCTGCACACGCGATATCGGGATTAATCAGCTCGCCGGGATTGAAGAAGAAAGAGAGTTACTGGGTGTTTGAGGCATTTATGGGAGAGTGAGAGGGAAGGGGAAATGTTGGAAGAAAATTGGAGAGATAGAGAAGATAATAGATTCCATAAAAAACTGAATCTACGTGTTTTGTAATTTTAACGGTTAATAACGGTTAATAACGGTTAATAACGGTTAATAACGGTTAGGGCTGATTCTAA
>CAZLKP010000166.1:0-4662 GCA_964560095.1 uncultured Bacteroidia bacterium | reverse complement strand
GGTTCCCTTTTGAGTCAAGCAGGTTTCTGTCAAGCTTCGTTCAAAACAAATGACTGGTGACAAGGGCACGAGGATCTCCCCACAGAGTCCAACAGGTTTCTCCCCTGGATATGCCTTATCTTCTGACAATGAGTACACTCAGATCAGAGAATTCCATCCAGGAAAAATCATAGATGTGATAGTAGGTTTTCCCCCGGCTGTTGATAGAAAGACCGGTGAAGTGCTTGTAATTGAATTTTTTCCGATCAAGAACCGATCGAAGAACCTTTTTCTGTCCCTTATTCTTCCCCATCACCTCAAACAAAATGGAGCGATTTCGGTGCAGGATGATATCCGTTTGCCTGGCTGCCCTTAGGGTAGCCCGCCGCAGCCTGACATGGTAATCGTTTTTGCAGGCAAGAGAGCAAAAAATCTTATCAGATCGGCCTGCGACTGGCCCTTTGCATACTTTGCAGGTTCGGTTGGACATGGTCGTTGAGCTCAGAAGAGGATTTGAGGATTACAGAACAGGATGCTGTGTAAGAGAAGTGTAAGAGTCTTGTGTCTGCTTGACATGGGAACTGAGTTCGTGAAAGTCGCGTTTGGGCAGGGCAAATGGAGGTGGAGCTTGGAATGAAAATAGGTCATTTTTTGAAGCGATGCCAGAATAATAAGTATTAACGGTTAATAACCGATATTAACCGTTGTCAACGGTTAATAAATAAAAAAACTGAAAGTCAGCATTCTACAAAATTAATTTTTCTCAAAAATCCACCCTTTATCCCCTCCTCTAACCGAAATATCCTCCTCGCTAGCTCCCTTTCCTCACCCAGCTTTACCAAGCTATTTCACCTGGATTCTTCCCCGATACTCCATGAAAAACCCTGGGAAAAGGACAGACTGATCCTGTTTCATCGCTATCTTTCTGTATGAAACTTACCATCCCCTCCCTCACACTCTTGCTCTTCGCCAGTTGTGCCGTAGCCCAGGACTGGCCCAGCCTTAACCGATTCCGCGAAGCCAACGCCGCCCTCCCCGCTCCCCAGCCTAATGAGCAGCGCGTCGTCTTTATGGGCAACTCTATCACCGAAGGCTGGTCCAGCCATCGCCCCGAATTCTTCGAAGGCAAGCCGTATATCAATCGCGGCATCAGCGGCCAAACCACCCCACAAATGCTCCTGAGATTCCGAAAGGATGTGATCGATCTCAACCCCAGCGTCGTTGTGATCCTTGCCGGTATCAACGATATCGCCGGTAACACCGGCCCTTCTACTATTGACATGATTGAGGACAACATCATCTCCATGGCACAGTTGGCTCGTGCCGAAGAAATCGGCGTGCTGCTTTGTTCCGTGCTCCCCGCCAACAGGTTTCCGTGGGCGCCCGATATTGAACCAGCCGAGCTCGTCGTTGAACTCAATCAGCGTATAAAATCCTTCGCCAGGAAAGAAGGCTTTGTCTACGTCGATTACTTCTCCGCCATGGTCAATGAAAATTTGGGGCTGCGGGAACATCTCGGTTATGACCCTGTTCATCCCAATGAGGAAGGCTATCTGGTCATGGAGCCACTTGTGGAGGCGGGGATTCAGAAGGTAGTTGCTCAATAAATCATCAGGATAAAGGAAAGGGGCTGATATGGCATTCGTGGTTATATTGATGACCAATTGATTGACCATAAAGCAGGCCTTGCTATTTCTTCAGGTTCTCTTTTCCATCCATTTGTCTCACGCTCAATAGTATTTTCTTATTCGATATAATCAGGCTGGAAATCATATCTGGACAAGAGTCATTCCATTGGATACGCTAGCTTTTTGGTTTTATCAGACTCGCAGGCTGAATGTGATTTCCAACCATCAAGGAGAGGTTTTTCTGAGTGGGGCACTTTTTCGCTTTGCGGGCCTGGATGATTCTACCAGCTTCCTTGCAGGTTCCTCGTCGTCTACCACCAGACAGCGCAGCGGGCTTATGTAAGCGTCAGGTCCAGGCATATAGAAAATTGTTCCGGTTCATGATTTACTTCCAGACGATGTTTGCTGGGGTACATCAGGTCGAGCAGACGACGGACATCGACAAGCCCAAGCCCACCCTGCTTGTCCTTTTCAAAATCTGTCACAGGCACGCTGTTTTCGACCCGAAGCCGAACCTTCCCCCCACCATGATCTTCCAGGTCAATCTTGATCCAGCCATTGTCTGTGTCTTCAATGTTGCTGTGCTTGATCGAATTGCCCGAGGGAGATGTAGAGGTGCCCGATCCCGTACGGCTGATTGCGAATTATGAGCTGGCCGAAGTGAGCATTGAAGCAGAGCGGGCACCAGCTCAGCAAAAGGGCGATACTACTGAATACAATACTTCTGGCTTCACCACCAACCCGGATGCGGGATGTTGTTGCTCCGTCATCGCTTCACATTCGATGTTTTCTGCGCCAAAATTAGGGGCTTCCGCGAGTTGTTCGACGGTGGACATGGACTGGGTGGCATCGGCCTGGTCTTCGGGTGCCGGCTCCGGAACAAGGAATTCATGGGTTTCCACCGCAGGTGGCTCTACTTCGGGGAACTCTTCCAGATCGACTGGCGGTTCTTCCTGCTGTGCGACAGGCAGAAGCTCATGAACTGAGATCTTCGTTGTGGTGAGCGGGCGCTCCCGATCCATAGAGATCCAACCCATTCGCTTGGCAAAGAGCGGTCCCCAGGTGCCAAGAAGCGACAACAAACTGATGCTGACGGTGCCATGAGCAAATGTTTAGGGTAAGATTTCTCAGTGCGTATGCACCAAAGGACTGGTTTCGGTCTTCAAAGACCATATCATCCCAGTCAGCTACGATAAACCGTGCTGTGATACGGAAGAGGTTGTCATCACAGAGATGAAGGAAGAGAGAGCCGAGATGCGAGCCAAAAGGCATCTAGTTGAGTTTCAGTCGGAATTTCCCTTTCCTGAACTGGCTGTGATCTGATGAATGATAATATGCCTGCCCGGATGCGTTGAGCTTTGATAGGAGGAGTGGACGCCCCATATTTTTCCACACAAATAAATGTGAAAAATTAATTCACAAGGCATTGATAGCCATAGATTTAATTACCTATCCGTTATTAACGGTTAATAACCGTTGTTAACCGTTAATAACGATTGTTGCGCTGAAGAGTACCTCAATTCCCCACATTATCCCGTCCCTCCATTCGCCATTTACCGCTGTCTTATCTCGACTTCTTCCTCATCCTTTAGTTCTTCATCCTGACCATAAATCATCGTCAAACGATCAGTTTCCCTAACCTTCCCGATGCTGTTTTCTTCACCCCCAAAATGCTCAACTTGCCCACACTATTGATGAAATGTCGGTAACGAGCCGCTGGCCTGGCCCTGACGATAAATACAGGATCCCAGTATTTGTTCTCCACTATGCCGACATTATCTACCAGATCACCCCTTGGCCTGCCCTCATCATCTCTCAGGAAGTTCTGGATTATCTGTCGAATGCCACCTTCAGAAAAGTATGACTCCTCCAGAAGTGAAAAAATCCCTGGTTTGGCGCGCCAAACCAGGGATTTTGGGGTGAGATAAAATAAAAACCACTGCATGAACACGCTTCAATTCCTGGCAAGCCAGTTTTGCAGCGTCTTCCGGATTCCCATGATTAGGGATGCGCAACCAACAGTTGTTGATGCGCCTGACGGTCATCTGCATAGCGAATCAACACCTGATAGACTCCCTGATTCAACTGGCTGGTCGGAAGGCTCATGAGCCGTCCCTGATGAAATTGTGGTTCTTCCCGCACCACAGTTCGACCAAGCATATCTGTAATCATAACCGATTCGATGGCTTTGGCCTGTTCTGCGGTGGCCAACTGCAGCGTTACCTGCTCCGTGGCGGGATTAGGATACAGCTCAAAATCGATGACGCGACCTGGATCCAGGATCACTTCCCGAATTTCGGTGTAGTCGAAGCCTCCGTCATAATCCACCTGCTTGATCCGGTAGTAGATCCGGCTGCCTTTCATACCCCGGTCGATGTATTCATAGTTTTGCTCCACCGAACTGTTACCGGCACCATTGACTTGTGCAACGGATTCAAAGAGCTTGTTGTCGTAGCTGCGCTCGACCATAAAATAGTCATTGTTAACCTCCGTGGCCGTGGCCCACTTCAGCATCACCGACTTGTCCGCCTGCGGATACACCAGGAAGTTTGTCCATTCGACCGGAAACACCAGTGGGAAGTTTTTCAGGTCATTGGTGATGATATAAGGGGGTGAAAAAGGAATAGGAGTATTTGTAGCGGCCAGTACGTAAAAAAACTGGCCACCAACGGCTTCCATGGAGGTTGTATCAAAAGACACATTTGGCAAAAAAGCGCTGTTCTGAATGTCGATCAAGTACTGTAGAGCTCCTGAGGGGGCGGTCGGCATCTCATTCAGGAATCCTGGAGAACCAAAAACTGTGCTTGCGAAAAAGGTGAATGATAGCTTGCCTTCTGCTCCATCAATGAGATTTGAATCGTATTTATCGAGAAGAAAAGAATTGAGTCCGTCTAATATAGACAATCTTTGAACACTGACGTTTCCGTCGGTTACAGGAGCAGCACCGAAGGCAGCAGAATTATAATTTAAGATGATCTGCCCATCTGTGAGGTACAAATCCGGAACGTCGGTATTCATGACCACATCAAATCGAAGCTGATTCGGGGTTCCTGCG
>CAZLKP010000165.1:4585-9582 GCA_964560095.1 uncultured Bacteroidia bacterium | reverse complement strand
GCGCTGTGGTGGAGCCGGACGACGTCGGCGATGGTGCCGGGAATCTTCCAGGCCTGTATTGATCCAGGTTTTTCCGGCATCAACGGTTTTCCAGATGCCATAGCCGTAGGAAACATTTCCTCTGACAGTTTTTTCTCCGCCACCGACATAGATGACATTGTTGTCCCATTCACTCACAGCCACCGCCCCAACAGAGCCACCGAAGTAGCCATCGGAGATGTTTTCCCAGGTGCTGCCGCCATTGTTGGTGCGCCACACCCCACCGCCGGTAGAGCCGAAGTAAAAGAGTTGTGGTTTGCCAGGCACGCCGGTAACAGCGCAGGATCGGCCACCTCGGAAGGGGCCGATAAGGCGATATTCCAGCCCGTGGTAAAGGCTACTGTCATAGCCGAGGGTCGCTGCCTGCGGGGTTGTATTCCGGTTCTTTCTACTCTGAGCGGGCAGCTGGGTGGATGAGAGGAGGACAAATCCAATCGTGAGAAGCAGCGCCCGGGTCTGGCGCCTGGTAAATCGGTTCATGAGGTAGTCGTTAGAACGTCAGTGAGTATGAAAAATGGGAAAGGTCGCAGGAGAAAACAAATGCGGAGTTGGTCATGTGATTTGCCATACTTTCCATAATTTTCGCATTCACGATCCAATACCATTCTACCCATGAGCCAGATTCTCGAATGTGTCCCCAATTTTTCTGAAGGAAGAAACCCTGCCGTGATCCGGCAGATCACGGATGCCATCGCCGCTGTCGATGAGGTTAAGCTCCTGGATGTCGATCCTGGCAAATCCACCAACCGCACGGTAGTGACTTTTGTCGGAGCACCAGAAGCAGTGATCGAAGCAGCCTTCCAGGGAATCAAAAAAGCGGCGGAAGTCATTGACATGAGCCAACAGGAAGGCACGCATCCGCGCATGGGGGCCACCGATGTCTGTCCACTGATCCCCATCTCCGGGATTAGCGAGGCAGAAGCCATTCGCTATGCTCACTCACTGGCCAAGCGGGTGGGAGAAGAACTGGAGATCCCTGTCTATCTTTACGAAAAAGCTGCACAGGAACCCAAACGCCAGAATCTCGCCAGCATCCGGGCTGGAGAATACGAAAGCTTTGCGCAGAAAATTCTCCTGCCGGAGTGGAAGCCCGACTACGGCCCGGCCCGCTTCAACGCCCGTGCCGGACAAACGGTCATTGGGGTGCGTGATTTCCTCGTCGCCTACAACATCAATCTCAATACCCAATCCGTGCGTCGCGCCAATTCCGTCGCCTTCGACATCCGTGAAAAAGGCCGCGTCAAAACCCATAATGGAAAACCCTCTGGTACCCCCGTCAAGGACGATCAGGGCAACGTGATCCGCGAGCTGGGGGCCTGCCCATCAGTCAAGGCTATTGGCTGGTATGTGAAAGAATATGGTATCGCTCAGGTCTCAGCCAACCTCACCAATATCAGCATCACACCCGTGCATCTGGCTTTCGAGGAAGCCCGCAAAAGTGCCACCCAGCGCGGGATGCGCGTGACAGGCTCAGAACTGGTCGGACTCATTCCGAAGCAGGCGCTGCTTGATGCCGGGTATTACTACCTGGAACAGCAGGGAGTATCGGAGGGTGTGTCTGAAGAAGATTTGATTCTCATTGCCGTCAAAAGCCTGGGACTGGACGAACTAGGTCCATTCGACCCAAGAAAAAAAGTCATTGAATACCAACTGGAAGATGCCCTCGACGACAAACTGGTCAACCTGAACCTCCGCGAATTTGCTAATCTCACAGCATCTGATGCTCCGACACCCGGTGGGGGGTCAGTCTCAGCCCTGGTGGCGACTGTGGGGGTAGCTCTTGGAACCATGGTCGCGAACCTTTCCGGCAACAAACGTGGCTGGGAAGAGCGGGTTGATGAATTTAATCCCTGGGCCAAAAAGGGGCAGGAGCTGAAAGACCGTATGCTTAAGCTGGTGGACGAAGACACGGCTGCCTTTGACCAGGTAATGCAGGCATTGCGCCTGCCTAAAAATACGGAAGAAGAAGCAAAGGCCCGCAGGCTGGCCATTCAGGATGCGACTCTGTATGCAGCTGAGGTGCCGCTCAAAATTGCAAAAACCGCTGGCGAGGCTTACCCGCTGCTACAGACCATGGCCAACATTGGTAATCCCAGCAGCATTACCGATGCGGGGGTAGGTGCCTTGTGCATCCACGCGGCCATACAGGGTGCCATTTTAAACGTAAAAATCAATCTTGGGGAACTGGACCTGAAAGCGAAAAAGCAGGAACTGATTGGGATTTGTAATCAACTTGTCAGGGATTCAGAGATCCTTCATAAAAAGGTGCTGGATCAGGTCAACAGGGTCATGGGGGAGTAAAGAAAAAACCCGAGACTCAATTCTGTTTCACAGAAGAATCACCGGGTCCTTGCTCATTCTTTGCTTTCACCGATATAAAGATGAGGAATAAGGATGTCAGGAAACAGAGCCTGTGCGCGAATGGTCAGTTTTATGGAATAAACGGAAAAATGGAATGGGTAATGGGGTGTAGGGAATATGAAGATTGGCTTGCCAGGGGCAAATGAAAAGGAAGCCAACTTAACAGCAAAATGATTACCGCAGAGACGGAGAGGAGGCACAAAGGTCGTTAAGAATTGACGATATAGCGTACTTGGCGTCTTAGCTTATAGCCTGGTAATCAAGAGACTACTGAAACAGCCTCCTTTTACATCATGAACGTTCAATCAGGAAGATATTAGCGCTTTTTGGCCTGCTTTCGCTCCATGGCTCGACGCTGGGCGCGGCTCATCTTGCGTTGGGGCTGTCCGCCGCCGGCGGCGGCCATTACCTGGCGCTCAGCTTCCTTTTTGCGACGGGCTTCCTGCTCGACTTGCGAATGCTTTGTATTCATCTTGGAGAAGTCATCCCGCTTGGGTCGTGAGCTGTCTGTCGCTTTGCTTTCTTCCACATGAAGCTCAGCCTTGAAGAGCACGGTCAGTACGTCGCGATTGATCTCATTGAGCATCTGCTGGAACAGCTCAAATGCCTCAAATTTATAGACAAGCAGAGGGTCTTTTTGCTCCACAACTGCATTCTGAACAGAAGTCCGCAGCTCGTCCATCTTTCGAAGGTGGTCTTTCCACTTATCATCAATGATCGACAGGGTAGAAACTTTTTCCAGTTCATTTACCACAAATTGACCTTTGCTGTCCAGAGCATCCTGAACCGGAGCGATGATCCTCAGCTGCCGAGATCCGTCGGAGAAAGGAATCAAGATTCGCTCCACACTTGGATTCCGGGATTTGATAGCGGCAATTCCATCTGACAGAGTTTGCGCCAGCGTCTCGCTTTTTCGTCGATAATAGGCCTGCGCAGCTTCATAAAGCCGATCCGTAAGTTTAGACTCATCAACGTCGTTGAGCTCTTTGGCTGAGATATTGGCATCGACGGACAACAGGCGGAGCGAATCCATTCGCAGGCCTTCTTCATCGGTCATATCAGCGTGCTTCTCAGTCAGAGAACCACAGAAGTCATAGAGCATGTTGTCGAGGTCCACCTTAATGCGGTCTCCGTAGAGCGCATTCCGGCGGCGGCGGTAGATCACCTCCCGCTGGGAGTTCATTACATCATCATACTCCAGAAGACGTTTCCGCATGGCAAAGTTATTTTCCTCCACCTTTTTCTGGGCATTTCCGATAGACTTGGTGATCATGCCATGCTGAATCACTTCGCCCTCCTTCATGCCCAGACGATCCATGATTTTGGCCATCCTCTCGTGAGCAAACAGGCGCATCAGGTCGTCTTCCAGGGAGACAAAAAACTGGCTTTGTCCGGGATCTCCCTGGCGGCCTGCGCGACCACGCAGCTGCCGGTCGATGCGGCGTGACTCGTGGCGTTCTGTACCAATAATCGCCAAACCACCAGCTTCTTTCACGCCTTCGCCAAGCTTGATGTCGGTACCACGCCCGGCCATGTTGGTGGCGATGGTCACCATGCCTGGCTTTCCTGCTTCGGCTACAACTTCAGCCTCCTTCTGGTGCTGCTTCGCATTGAGCACATTGTGAGGGATCTGGACCCGCTTCAACATGCGCGACAGCAATTCTGACACTTCCACGTTGGTGGTACCTACCAATATGGGGCGCCCTGCATTCCGGTTGAGCTCAATCTCTCCAATTACCGCATTGAATTTTTCCCGCTTAGTCTTATAAATCAGGTCATCCCTGTCATCACGGGCAATGGGCTTGTTGGTCGGGATCACCACGACCTCCAGCTCATAGATTTCATAAAATTCCTTTTCCTCTGTCTCGGCAGTACCGGTCATTCCGGACAGCTTGTGATACATCCGGAAATAGTTCTGCAGGGTAACGGTTGCGAAGGTTTGTGTAGCGGCTTCCACTTTCACATTTTCCTTTGCTTCAATCGCCTGGTGCAACCCGTCGGAGTATCGGCGGCCGGGCATCACACGGCCTGTCTGTTCATCGACAATCATGACTTTGCCGTCCTGAAGAATATATTCTACATCCTTTTCAAAGAGGGTATAGGCTTTGAGCAACTGCTGAATCGCGTGGAGTCGCTCGGATTTTTCGGCATAGTCGCGGGCGATTTCGTCTTTCTTTGCCAGTCGTTCCTCTTCAGACAAGGAGGTATCGCTAGACAATTCGGAAAACAGGGCTCCGACATCGGGCAGCACAAAAAGATCCGGGTCTTCACCGGCAGCGGCAATCTCCTCTCGCCCCTTATCGGTCATTTCGATGGAGTTGTTTTTCTCATCAATGGTGAAGTAGAGAGGTTCATCTGCCTCCGGCATCTTCTTGGAGTTGTCCTGCATGTAGTAGGCTTCTGTCTTCTGCATCAGGGCTCTCACGCCAGTTTCGGAGAGAAACTTAATCAATGCATTATTTTTCGGAAGCCCCCGAAAGGCTCTAAACAAAGGTAGGCCAGCCTCTTTCTCATTGCCTCCGTTGAAGTGTTTTTTGGCCTCGGTGAGATATTTATTGATGAGTTGCCGCTGCTTTTTAACCATCCGCTCAATCCGC
>CAZLKP010000165.1:2900-4575 GCA_964560095.1 uncultured Bacteroidia bacterium | reverse complement strand
ACTCATCATATTCCTGCTTGGTTTCTCTCGAAACCGGGCCTGAAATAATCAGAGGTGTCCGTGCTTCATCAATCAAAACGGAGTCCACCTCATCAATGATGGCATAGTAGTGCTTGCGCTGCACGAGAAACTCCGGGTGCGTGGTCATGTTGTCACGCAAGTAGTCGAAGCCAAATTCGTTATTGGTTCCGTAGGTGATGTCCGCCTGGTAAGCCGCACGTCGATCATCGGAGTTGGGCTGGTGCAGATCGATACAATCGACCGTGAGGCCGTGAAATATGAAGATCGGGGCGTTCCACTCGGCATCCCTTCGGGCGAGGTAATTGTTGACCGTCACTACGTGGACCCCCATGCCGGTGAGGGCATTGAGATAGACGGGCAGGGTGGCGACGAGCGTTTTTCCTTCACCTGTAGCCATCTCAGCAATTTTCCCCTGATGAAGCACGGCGCCACCGATGAGCTGCACATCGTAATGGATCATTTTCCAGGCGATCTCTGCATCGGCTGCGGTCCAGGTGCTGCCCCAGATAGCCTGATCACCTTCAATTTTGATGTGGGTATATTTTTCAGCCATCTTCCTGTCCCAATCAGTGGCCGTAACGGCGAGCTGTCCGTTTTCAGTCAGGCGGCGGGCGGTTTCTTTTACGACGGCAAATGCTTCGGCCATGATCTCCGCCATCGCATCATCAAGCAGTTCAAAGTGTTTGGTTCTGAGCTGATCGATTTTCTCGTAAAGGTTTTCTTTTTCGTGGACATCCGGCGTTTCGTGTGCCCTTTGTTGCATGGCTTCGATTTCCTGCATGACCTCCTGGGTATAATCCCTGAGGTATTGCCTGAACCCATCCGATTTTGCCCGCAGCTCGTCATCTGAGATAAGGTGGAGGGCCGCATACTCTTCGTTAATAGCCTCGACTGCAGGTCGGAGTTCTTTTAAATCTTTTTCCTTTTTATCGGGAAAGAAGTTTTTCAGAAAGTTCATCATGTCTGTATTTCTTCATACATCCTCAGGCGCCATCAATTGGACTGAGGAAACATTGCAGAGGTGAAATTCTGCATCAATGCCATCATGGGTTGATGCAAATGGCCATTGGTGGCAATGAGCTGACGGCCATAAATATAATCATTCCCACCCTGAAAATCGGAGACAATGCCGCCAGCTTCCTGTACGAGTAGCGAACCAGCCGCTACATCCCAGGGGTTAAGATTGAATTCAAAAAACACATCTAGCTGGCCGGAGGCAACGTAGGCCAGATCCAGGGCCGCGCTCCCAAAACGCCGAACACCATGAGCTGCATCCATCACATCTACCACCAGGCTGATCCAGTTTTTGCGCCAGCCCATATCAGAATAGGGAAAACCGGTGGCTACCAATGCATACAGCAGATCCACACGAGGACTAATTTCCAGGCGGTGATCTTCTTCCCAGGCACCCTTTCCTTCCAGGCAGTGATACATCACCCCATTCACCGGGTGATAAATCCATCCGCCTTTCATCCGTCTTTGATAGGCCAGGCCGATAGATAGACAAAAGTGTGGAATGCCGTGGGTGAAATTGGAAGTACCATCAATGGGGTCAATGACGGTCCGACGGCTGCCGCAGACGGCGTTACAACGGACGAGGGTTCAAGCGTCGTTGTGGACGCCGGGGACGTTGCCCTATGTGGACAACCTGGCA
>CAZLKP010000165.1:0-2890 GCA_964560095.1 uncultured Bacteroidia bacterium | reverse complement strand
ATTGGAAGTACCATCAATGGGGTCAATGACCCACTCCCATCCATTTTGGGTTTTGATGGAATCAGCTTCTTCAATGGTAAATCCGGCACCAGGAATCAACGGACTGAGCCCTTCCATCAGCAGCTTCTCAGTCGTGACATCGACGTAGGTGAAGGGATCGTTTTCGGCTTTGTATTTCACCGAATCAAAGTCAAACACCTCGAATTCTTTTCGAGCAAACTCTCCTGCAGCCCGGATTACAGACTGTATTTTAGCATCCAGGGCGGCTATGGGTGGGTGGTCGGAAGGCATTATTCAAACATTCAACGTATAATGGCGATATCTGTTCCATTCTCCGGAAAACCGCCAATATCACAGACAAATTACGGAAAGATGACAGGATGTCAGGCATTTATTTTGCCTCCGACCACCAGAACGATTTCGCCTTTGACCTTTGGCTTATCACCAAACTCCCCGGCCAACTCTGCCAGACTCCCTCGGTGAAAGGTTTCGAATACCTTGCTAATTTCGCGCACAACGCAGGCCGGGCGATCTTTTCCAAAGGCTTCTGATAGCTGGGTGAGGGTTTTGACCAATCGATAAGGCGACTCATAAAACACCATGGTCCGTGATTCCAACAACAACGATTCGATGCGGGTTTTCCTGCCTTTTTTCTGGGGTAAAAATCCTTCAAACACAAACCGGTCGCAGGGCAGACCGCTCCCCACCAGCGCAGGGACAAAAGCCGTAGGCCCCGGCAACACTTCCACCCGGATGTCACGCTCCACAGCCTCACGGACCAACAGAAAACCAGGATCGCTGATTCCGGGGGTGCCTGCATCACTCACCATCACCAGATGAAGGTCTTCTTCAGCCACCCGATCCAGCAGCGCCTTCACTTTCTGATGCTCATTGTGCATGTGGAGAGCTGTCTGGGGTGTTTCCACCTCATAGTGCTTCAGTAGAACGCCTGTCGTTCGGGTATCTTCCGCCGCGATCAGATCGGCCTCCTTCAATACACGAAGGCTGCGTAGGGTAATATCTTCAAGGTTACCGATGGGCGTGGGAAGCAGGGTAATGAGGGACATGGAAGAGAATTTTTCCCAATTTAGCAAACTGTATATCCGCAAATGTATCCCTGTAACAAAACGACTGCCCTTCCGCCAAGGTAAGACAGTCGAAACAGGAGAATCTGTCCGGATCGAAATGCCGGAAAAACAGGCCTAAAACGAATAATCCACACTTACATTGACAAAAAATCCGCCAGTACCCGGAATTCCCTGGCGGGCAGCGGTGTGAACCTCTGGTTTTCCGCTGATGCCCACCTCCGGGAAAATCTCCTTGCGGTTTTGCCGGGTTTTTCGGTCTTTTGTTCCAAATTCCCATTGGCAGGTGATTTTTCCTTCCTTGGCCAATGGATGATCGGGCTTTTGGCTCTTCCTGCCCGGTGGTAATCATAGCCTATGAAATATTACATTTCCGATTCTCCTCTGCGCTTGCGGGAATATGGCCGCAACATCCAGTCTATGGTGGAATACCTGAAGACCATCGAAGAAAAAGACGTCCGAACGGCTGTCGCTCATGAAATCATTCGGTTCATGGTCTGCCTCAAGCCATCCATCAAAGAAAACCCTGACTACAAACAAAAACTCTGGGACCACCTCTACCTCATCGCTGAAGGAGACCTGGATGTGGATGCCCCTTACGAATTTCCGGACCATAAACCGGTGCATCACCCTGCCGGGGAACGCATGTCATATCCCGACCGCAAGCCCAAGTATCGCGGCTGGGGACTCAACCTTGAACTCATGGCAGAAAATGCCCTTGAAATGGAAGAAGGTCCGATTCGGGATGAGTACATCAACATGCTCGCTAATGCCATTCGACTCACGGCCGAAAACAATTTTGATAAGAACAATGGCAGCCACGAGGAGTATATCGCCGACCAAATCGCTCGAATCTCCAAAGGAAAACTTCAGGTAGATCCGACCAAACTTCATCTCAGCAAAGCTCCTGTTTCCCATCCCCACCACAAAACACAGCGAAGCCTCAGCAAGGGAAAGCACAAAAAAAAACGCAAGGGAAGAGGCCGCAAAAGAAGATAATCCGCTCTACCCACCAAAAATTTCGGCAAATACCCGCATCGTCTGTGGATAACGAAACCCGGTGATGTGGAGCTGGTAATAGTCAAACATCAATTTGATGAACTGACGCTTTTCCTCCGAATCAAACCGGATCTGCTGGCAAGATTGCTCTTCAGGCAATGGCGACAACTCACTTCTCATCAATTCGCGCAACAGCCAGGCTCTTTTATCGGCAGACTGGCTGCCGGTGATGGTGCCTGATCCCATATCGAAAGCCACCCGTGTAGCCCCCAAGCTATCGTCATTGGGAAAAAATCCCAGATAGCGTGTATGATGCACCAGAAAAAACAAAAAGATCTGTATCAATCGCTGCTCCGACCGGTCGAGAAACAGGATGATGTTCCGTAAAAAATCGAAGTGAGCTGCATCTGCCTCATCGCCTGTTGTATCTGCGAATATTTCCAACAGGGCCAATCCCAGCGACAATTTGACAGGATGCGTCTGAACCTCCAGCAGAGCCGCCGAAGAACGGGTTTCCGTTGGTTTTTGGATATCCCGGTTGGCACGCTCCTGAAACACCAGTTCTACAATAGAGAGTGGTTGAAAGAAACTATGCCGGGATCGTGAGCGACTGTTTCTGTGTCCGGGCACAATGAAGGTCTGGAGGCCGTATTCCCTGGTAAACACTTTTGCGATCAGGTTGGAATCCTGATGCTTATAGGTGCGCAACACGATCCCCTCCGTTTTCCGGATCACAATGCGTAGTTCACTGGTGAGGAAAGCTGGGCAGGTTGCAGTTGCAGCGCCCGCTCCAGAGCAGCCGCTTC
>CAZLKP010000164.1:0-9621 GCA_964560095.1 uncultured Bacteroidia bacterium | reverse complement strand
AAGACCGGGAGTTCGACTTTCGTCTCCCCGCCAGTAGGCACCAGCAGTATTGAGGATCTTCATGGCCTTGATCACCTTTGAATTGGGGATGTGGCCGCCTTTACAGAGATCCACGAAGTTGCCGGAGTAGTAAAAGGTGATGCTGCCATCCTCGAGTCCTTCGATCAGTTCGACTTTGTAGTCATTTCCCACGTTGCGATAGTGGTCGAGGGCCTCCGCTTTAGAGACTTGCTTGCGCTCGAAGGTTTCTCCTGAACGGGCCAGCTCAATGAATTTGTCTTCGACCTTTTTGAAGTCGCGTGCACCAAATTCGTAGTCACCGAAGTCGATGTCGTAGTAAAAGCCGTTTTCAATGGGAGGACCAAAGCCTAGTTTGATGCCAGGATAAAGCGCTTCCAGGGCTTCAGCGAGGATATGGGCAGAAGAGTGCCACATGGCTTCTTTGCCCTGTTGATCGCGCCAGGTGAGAATTTGCACATCGCTACTCGTCGTAATCGGCCGGTTCACTTCCCAGGTGTCACCATTCACCGCTACGGCCAGGGCATTGCGTGCCAGGCCCTCACTGATGTCGCGGGCGATGTCGAGGCCGGATATGCCGGCTTCGAATGGTCGGGAGCTGCCATCAGGCAGCCGGATCTCGATTTGTTGAGCCATTGTGATGTGAAAATGAATTGAAAACAAATGCGGGCCCAAAGGTAAGCAGGAAAGCAGAAGTAGGAAACCAAATTCTGTCGGAGAAAAGGGGGCGCCATTTTTTCCATGAACATCCCATTCGAATGCGTTCCAGAGATCGGATTTGTTCCCGATTCAGGGTTCAGCCATTTTTCTGCATTTTTTCTACCTTTACTGCTATGAGCCATTACATTGTCTCGGCCCGAAAGTACAGACCAGGGACTTTTGCCTCAGTGGTGGGGCAGGCCCACGTGACCAATACCCTCAAAAGTGCCATTCTGCTTGACCAACTGGCCCATGCGTATTTGTTTTCCGGCCCCAGAGGAGTGGGCAAAACCACCTGCGCCCGGATTCTGGCCAAAGCGATCAATTGCAATAATCTGCAGGAGGATGGTGAACCCTGCAACGAATGTGAGTCCTGTCGCTCCTACAACGACGGGAAAAGCTTCAACATCCACGAGCTCGACGCCGCTTCCAACAACAGTGTGGATGATATCCGCAATCTCATTGAACAGACCCGCTATGTGCCTGGAAATGGGGTGAGGTCTGTGTACATCATTGATGAGGTTCACATGCTTTCTGCAGCGGCCTTTAACGCCTTTCTCAAGACCCTGGAAGAGCCGCCGTCACACGTGTTGTTTATTCTCGCTACCACAGAGAAGCACAAGATTCTGCCCACCATCCTCTCTCGTGTTCAGAAGTTTGACTTTCGCAGAATTCGGGTGGATGACATTGCCAATCACCTGGAATACATTTCCAAGGAGGAAAACATCCAGGTTGAATTTGCTGCGCTCCAGCAGATCGCTCTCAAAGCCGATGGAGCCCTGCGGGATGCTTTGAGCCTCTACGATCAGTTGGTGAGCTACACCAATGGAGATGTCACCTTCAAAAAGGTGCTCGAAAATCTCAATATTCTGGATTACGAGTATTTTTTCAAGGCTGTGAGACTGATGCAGGAGGAAAATCACCCCGGTTTACTCCTGTTGCTCGATGAGATCATCACCAACGGCTTTGACCCCAAAGACGTCATTGCGGGATTGAATGAGCATTTCCGAAACCTGTTGGTGTGCCAAAACCCGGATACACTGAAATTGCTGGAGACCTCAGAGCAGGTGAGAAGCGAATATCAGCGTCAGAGCCAGGAAGCCGATCCGTCGTTTCTACTCAATGCCTTTCAGCTTTGTGCCGAAGCCGATCAGCAGGCCAAAGATTCCACGCATCCCAGACTCATGCTGGAGCTGCTCCTGATCAAATTGGCCCACCTCACCCAAGCGATCCAGGTGGCTACAGTTGCCCAGAGTAGCCCGGAAAAAAAAAGTCCTTGAATCAGCAGGCATCCACACCTCTTGAATCCACACCTGAATCAGAGGGTAAGAACAACGATATTCCGCCACAATCAGCTACTGCTGAGGCCCCTACTCAGCCGCCTGCCTCTCCGACCCCCAAAGTGGTGAGACGCAAAAAAAGCGCGTCCTCCGGGCTAAAAATTGCGGATGATCTATCTGGCTTTGAACAGATCGTAGCGGAGAAAAAAGCCGAAGCCCCTGAAGTCATTCAGGAGGAGGAGCAGGTTGAGTATCATGTAAATCCCAATATCCAAATTTCCCGGGCGTCATTTGACAAAGCGCTTGAAGTATTGCTGGCATCCATGCAGCAGGAAGGGAAAATGAATCTGGCCTCTGCGATTCGGGAAGGGAAAACCACCATCAACCACAACCAATGGACCCTGGAAGTGGCCAATGAGGTCTTGATGCAGATCGTGGAGCGCGAAAAGTCAATTTTACCATTTATGAGGGAAAAACTGGCTGTCAATGAGCTGTTTATGGAGCTGAAGGTAGATGGTTCTCTGTTAGAAAACGCCTCGGGTGAGCCCTATACAGAGGAGCAGAAGCTGAAAGTCATGACTGATGAAAACCCGGCACTAAAGCAGTTGCAAAAAATATTTAAGACGAGAATAATTTATTGAGTAAAGTTTTTTCTAAAAAAAGGATTGGGCTTTTGCTTTTTCCTGAGAAAAGTGTTTAACTTGAAAATAGTTCCTTTTCAGGGAATTTATATTCTGTTTAATACTGGAAGTTGGCATTGTTTCCAACAAGACCTGATTTCCGATTTGTTTGGTTTTTTCTGGAAAAAACCAGATGTATTTTGGAATTTGGGCCAGGGAAATATTTCACTTCCTGTTCTTCATTCCACTTCATTAATACCCACTAGCTATGTCTGAAATCCGAGATGTCCGGGTAGAAGAGTTAGAAAGGCTCGAAAATGGCCTCTTTCAACTCAGTACGGTCATTAATCGGCATCAGGAAGTGGTGCAAAAGAGGTTCAAAGTGTCCAACGTGGAGATTGATATCCTGCGAATGCTTCAGAAAGAAGGAGATCGCAAAATGAAGGATATCGGTGCTGCGGTGAACGTGAAGTTGAGTAATCTCACTAACATCATTGATCGCCTTGAGCAGCAAAAACTCGTTAAGCGAGTGAATTCCAAATCGGACCGGAGATCCATCTACGTGCATGTCACGACCAAAGGCAAGAAACTGCTGAGTGATTATGGTGAACTCCTGCGTGAACTTTCCTCCAGAATGAGGGGAGTTATTCAGGACAACCAGTTCGGAGCATTTCTTGAGGGATTGGAACAAATTTCTAAGGTCGAAGTAGAGGCCTGAGTTTCTGTCTGATTCCCCCCTTTTTGCCGACATGATCAAAGGGTTGACCCAAAGCAATTGCGCGCCAAATTGATTGGCGCGCATGTTTTATATCCGGGGAGCCACTCCCTTCCGAAATCTCGTTTGCCAGTAGGGATCTTCGAGGCGATCAATTCTCACCCCTGAACTGGAGGTGGCATGAATAAAGTGCGTTTCCCCTGATTCCAGGCTCACCACCATCCCCACATGATTGATTGATTGACCGTTTTTGGCATCAAAAAATACCAGATGCCCGGGCTCCAGTTGATTTTTGCGTACCTCCGGACCATACTCTGACAACGCCCTGCTTGTCCGAGGCAGGGATTTATTGGCCGATTGATAAGCCAGGCAAATCAACCCAGAACAATCTACGCCTACACGGCTCATGCCGCCATAGCTGTATGGAGTGCCCACATAAGATTTGGCTGTCTGGATGATCAGGTCGGTCTCTGCTGTTTTCACCTGAACAGCTTTGGGCTGCTCCTGAATTGGCTCCGGGCCGGAAAAGACAGCCAGGTTGCCTGTTTGTTCGATCCCGACTTCCTTTAATTGCCTAATTTGCTGGCGATCACGGTTTGAATGCGCATCATTCTCAATGAGGTATGCATATTTTTGCACTGTAAGTCGCGGCGAACACCCCGTCGTGAGTGCAGTGGCGGATATCAGTGGAAAGGCTAGGACCCAGAAAGAAAAATGCAGCTTCATTTATCTGGAAATAATCTCTGCTTGAAATTACTCCGATAATAATATTTGGCGAACGGAAATTTATTCAGACTCTTACATGCCGATTTCCTTTGCAGGGTCCCAGAAAACCGCTTCAAAGCCCTGGATTTGATGATCAATCACCATGATACCTTCAGCTTCTAATCGCTCCTGCATGCTGTTCTCCTCCGGGAAATGATGCCTTCCGGTGAGAAGCCCGCTCCGGTTGACAACCCGATGCGCGGGTACATCCTGGCGATTCATGCAGGCATTCATGGCATACCCCACCATCCGGGCGCTATTCTTGGTACCCAGGGCAGTTGCAATTGCCCCATAACTCGTGACCCGCCCCTTCGGAATCAAGCGCACGATGTCATACACGGCTTCGTAAAAATCATTCAGGGAGGGCTTCCTGTTCATGCCATTTTGCGATTTTGTCCATGATGACCCAGTTCAACCAAAACATCGCTCCTACTTTATCCACCTCTATGAGTTCATTGAGCAGGGAGTGAAACAAGATGGTCATCTGGCTGAGCAGGACCATCATCAGCAGGGTTTTTCGTTCTCTGCTCAGGTCTGGATACAATTTTCCGGCTTTCACCAGCATGTAGAGGCAGAGAAAAACGAACAGCAATCCTCCGGGAAAGCCCTGCTCCGAGAAAGTGAGCAGAAAGTAATTATGTGTGGTGCTTTGTTCCGGATTATCGCTCACATAGGTGCGAAAAGCATCGTCCGTGTAGCGCTTGTACACCTGGTTGAAGGTGCTGGGTCCGGAGCCAGTGAGGGGCATCTCGGCGATCATGTTTTTGGCGGCCACCCACCGGTAAAATCGCTCCATCGAAGAGATTTCTGTGCCGGAAACAGTCGCCGACAAGTGCCCGCTCAAATCCCCTTCGTGCCAGATTACTTTCTGGTAATTCGGTGCAAACATGTAAAACCGGTTATCATAAACCAGCCAGGCAAGTGCCAGTGTCACAAAGATGATGCCCACATAAATCACTTTGTCAAGTAGCTTTCGTTTGATGATCTGATCAATGATCGGTAGCATCAGCACGGCCACCCAGGCTCCCCGCTTGTAGGTAAATACCGAGGCAATGACCAGCAGGATCAGCCCTGCCATGATGATGTACCATTCCAGGGTTTTGGGGCTGTACCAGCTTCGGGCATACCAGGCCCAGGGCAGAAACAACACCAGACAGGCTGCATAGATCACCCCATTGGCAAAAAGTGGATAGGGCACCAGATTGGAATCCTCGAAAGAAAAGCCGACAAGCGCATGCTTGACCGTGACGATGGTTGCTGCCATCACTAGCGGAATGAAGAAAAACCAGAAGATTTTCCGAATGTCTTTGTTTCCCAGAATCAGCCGCTGCGCCATCCACACAAAGGCAGCAAGATACCAGAGCTTGGCCAGCAAAAACTTTAATGAGCGCAACGGAAATTCTGAGGTAAGTGTGGCGAATCCCGTCCAGAAGAGCAGCAGGAAAATCAGCAGGTGAAAGGGGCGGATTGTTTCGCGAAGCCTAAACTGATTTTTGGCCAGTAATTCCAACAGGAAAATTACGAGAAATAGCACCATGAACGGCTCTGAGGGTACATCCAGTGCCAGATCTCCGAATTCAATCTGAATCGACAACGGTATGGCCGCCAGCATCAGCCAGAACAGCGGTCGGTAATTATACACCACCTGCAATACCACTACCCCAGCCACAGGAATGGCATACAGCGCCCAGAATTTCAGCCTGAGAGCCACCCCGATACTTCCCACCACAAATAACGCAAAAGCCGCCAGCGCCAGGATGCGCCAGGTTTTTGTCGGTATTTGATTGAGAAGTTGTTGCATGGGGATAAGAGAAGGTGGAATGAGATGCCGATTCAGGGATTAAGAGGGAGGAATAGAAGCGTTGGGTGTTGCTTTGTAAAAAGGCTGGATAGTGGGCTGGCTTTGTCTTTTTCCTATCCCCCTACACCTTATTCTCCTCCACTGCTCCGGTGATACGATCAATAAGAACAGCGCCGAAAATGGCTACGAGGGCAGACAGCAACAGCGTTGCCAGCAGGATCACCCAGCGAATAGGTCTTGCCTTTTTATCGGAGGGAAGCGCTGGCCCGGAGACCAGCAGGGTATTGTAATCGGTGTCAAACATGGCTTCGAGCACTTCAACTTTTTCCCGTGCGTCTTTGATGTCCCGGGAGATGTATTCGATCACTTCCTCAAGGGCTAGGATCTGGTCGAGGCCATTTCGGAAATTTTCGAGGTTGATAGAACCACCGGCTTCAGCATCAATCAGGCGGTCAAGCCGGGCCCTGGCTCGACGGCTGCCTCCACTTAATTCCGCATCTGCCATTGCGAGTTCCTGCTCCAGGATTTTCTCCACCAGCATTTCCGTCTGGGTTTCTGGATTCAGCACATTGAGCCGCCGCCGCACACTGCGGATGGAATCATTATACAAGGTCAACTGGTTCACCAGTTTCTCGTAACCATCCCGATACATGGAGAGCATGGGCTCCTTGTTGCGGTTGAGCATCTCCTTGTATCGCTGGTTGGTGATACGCACAAGGAGGTTTACAATATCCGCTGCCCGTTGCGGATCTATGTCATAGGCCTGGATTTCCAGGCCATTGCCTGCCACGCGTGTGGTCTGGACCATGGCATCGTAGGTGCGAAAGCCATAGTATTTGGGCGATTCATCATTCTCCTTATCGATTCCATAGACCTCCCACAGATTGAGCGAATCCATCACCATGAGCTTCACTTCCTCATGGGTGGCGAGCTGCTCGATTTTTTCCACGTCTTTGGATTCGCCATAGAGATACAGAATAGGCTCGTCGTGGAATAGGTTGATCACATCATAGCGCTCCGCAGAAGTCGGATACACAATGGTACTCGACATGAACTCGGGCTTGTAGATGAAAGGCATGGTGAGGACAAATGCCAGAATCACTGCAACCCCTACAATGGCACCGATGTAAAGGAGATACTTCTGAGCTACCCCGAAAATATACAGGAGGTTAAACGAGTTCACCTCCGGTTGCTGAGATTTTGCCATAGCGATTTTGCCTGATATAAGACTGGCGCAAAGATGCAATAAATGGGGGAAAGTGGGAAGGAGGAAAGCAGGCAAAGCGGACAGGCTATCTGCCGGTCAACATCTGTTTTCGCTTCAGGTCTCACAATTCTGCTACTTCCGCATCGGCTCCACCATGATCACCTGCTCGCGCTCCACCACTACAAGGCCGGGGGGGTCGCCTTTTCGCTTGCGGATGTATTTGCGGGGCGTATAGATCACCGGCACCAGGGTGTCCTGTTTCCGTTTGGAGAAGGAGGCGGCGAGTTGAGCGGCGTATTCGAGGACAGTCGGGGGCAGATCCTTCCCGGATTTCTGCCGAATGATGACATGAGAGCCTGAAACATCTTTGGCGTGAAGCCAGAGGTCATGTTTGGCAGCAAAATGAAAGCTAAGCTCGTCGTTGTTGCGGGCGTTTTTTCCCACCAGAATGTCGTAGCCCTCTGCCTGAAATACCCGGAAGGGCAGCTGGCGGCTGCTGGCTTCCTGCTCTTCTTGCCGATGCTTCTTCATCAGGGGTTTGATGGCCTGAAAGGCATCAACGTCCCAGCCGTTAAGGCTGAGTGGCAGTTCTTCCGGAGCAGGTAGGGCCTCAAAGGCTTCGAGGTCTTCGACGCGCTCCTGGATTTCCTGTTCGAGCTCTTCTATTTCAGCTTTGATGTGGATGAGCTTATGCTTGCGGTTTTTGTGCTTATTGTAGTAGCGGGTGGCATTGTCCTGGGGCGAGAGTTTCGGGTCGAGGGAAATCTCGATCTCCCCATCCTGGTACAGGTCCGGGAGAGTTACGGTCTTTTGACCGGGCTCAATTTGGTGGAGAAATGCCAGGAGAATATGTCCAATCTCCTCGGGATTACGTAGGGATTCCATCTGCGCAATGCTTTCCCGGTAGGAGTCGAGGAGTCCCTGTTTTTTCTTCAGCGGCTTTCGAACGGCCTGGTCCAGGGTCTTATATTGTTGCCGATAGGCTTCAAGCTGAAAATGGCAGCGGAGAAAGAGATTCAGAGCTTGCACCACATCCACGCACTTCATAGCCTTCTGGCCTTCCACCGGTATGAGGGAAAAGCGCAGGCGGTTGCCATCGCGGTAGAGCCAGGCGTCGTTGGTGCGGGTTTCTGTGAGCGCCTGTTGAAAGGCATCGGGGAGTGTGCGGCCTGATGCCATAAGGGCAGCGACCCGCTTGACGTAGAGCTTGTCATAGACCACGGATACCGAGCGGAGTGCCTGCCGCAGGGCTTTGTTGCTAAGATCGCCCTCTACTTCCAGGGCCGACAGATCGGCCTCTCCAGGTTCTTCGGTGAAGTGCCAGTCATTCTCCAGTTGGTTGTTGAACAGATCCACGATCTCACCGTCTTTGCGGATGATCACATTGGCAGAGATGCTGTGCATTTTGGCGATCATGTCGTAGCCATCAGAAAAGTGAAGTGTTAGCACTCGGTCATAGGGCACCACTTCACATGATAGGAGTGTGAGGTCCAGAAGCTGATCGAAGAGGTCGACGACGTTTTTGCGGGCCCGGGAGAAGGCCTTGATTGGCACGATGTAGGTGAGAGGCGTATGGCAACCGATTCGCAGGAATTTTTCTTCGGCAAACCCCAGGATGAGCTCATTTTTATTTTGAGAAAACGCTGTCAGGAGCTGCTCCCCGCAGTAGTGCTTGTTGAGCCAGGTCGAAAGATGCTGAAGGGTGTGGAAGTGGAACTGCATGGAGCGGTAAAGATAGGGAAATCGTGTGGGGAGTTATGTAGCTTGCAAAGATAGGCCACATCCTGAACGAAAAAGTATGGCCTACACGCTCTCAGCAATCATTGGGAAAGAAGGTATTCTACACCGGTTCACTTCCAGATATCAGTATGCAAAGCTGGTTTGCTTATTCGCTATCATTAGTCTTCTGGTAGCTCTCTCAGTGGCCGTGAGCTGGGATACACGGTGAGAATATCGATCCGATCACTACTAACAATTTTATAGATGACTCTGTATTTCTTCAGTAATATTAGCTCACAAATTTCTGGTCTGTTAAGTTCAGGGACCATCCTGCCATATTTTGGGAAGAGTTTGAGATTGGAAGCAATAAAAAAAGACTTTTCGATAATAGACCAGGCGTAAGCATTCTAATAATGACTGTGGTACTCAGCAATTGCATCTAAACCCTCGACTGCCTGTATCGTCCAGTTTATTTCAACCATTTATTCAAACGGTTCTTGGCTTCAGAATCCTTTACGATGATACCTTCCTCTGACTGCCTTTCTCCAAGCTCAATTTTCTGGAGAAGTAATAGCCTTTCAATCAAATCTTCTACCTGAATTTCCTCCGGAAAATCATGAAGGGTTTTCAATATGAGGTCTTTCTTTACCATTTGAATAAATATTAGATGAATATACGAATAACAAAGAAAAAGGTGGGAAAAACTCCTACACCTTCACTGCTACGTACTCCTTTACCTGTTCTCCTTCCAGCACCCGCTCCTGCTCACTGATAAAGTGATCAAGCAGATGAAGGGC
>CAZLKP010000163.1:0-9648 GCA_964560095.1 uncultured Bacteroidia bacterium | reverse complement strand
GCCGTTGCTCACCTCCAACGCATAGACGCCGGACTCCAAAACGGATAGGCTGGTCCCGTCAGATCCGTCAGACCAGCGATAGCTCAATGCGCCAGCCGCCCCACTCACCTTGGGTTGAATCAAAACAGACTCGCCAAAGCAGGCTGTGCTATCCGCCGTTAATTCAACTGACAAATTGCTCACCTGGAGGCTACTTCCGGACTGGCTCACAGAAGGAATCTCAATTCCCAATCCCAGCGGAAAGGTATCGAGCAAAGCGGGATTCCAGGAAACAGCCCCATCGACTTCCTGGTCAATCGTCAGGTTGAAGACGATCGAATCTGTTCCCAGCGATAAATCAGTGAAAAAAATCACCAGTGAATCTGGATCAGAAGCGGGTTGAACAGAAGCGGTGAAGGGCCTGTAGAGGATATCGCCGAGAACAAAGCCCTCGGGCATGCGATCGCGAAGGGTGATACTCCGATAAGTAAACCCACTGTGATTGGTGATGCGATACACCAGCTGAACGGTGTCGCATGGCAAAGCCACAGCAGGGGAAAATGACCGGGTAAATGTAATGGTGTAGGGACAACCGCATGCATCAGACCGGGAGGAGCGAAAAATGCTTTTAAGGTAGGTGAGTTCTCCGGTTGATGTGTTAATGGTAAATAACGAATTGTCTCTGCCATTGGCGCCGGGCCCCCGACCGTATCCATACATTTGCCCGTCCCGACCAAAAAACAAACCTGATATCGTGGTTCCGTCTGGGGCCGACTGGTAGTTAAATCCGGTAGCCAGCCCCCCGGTAATTTGGACAATTCTGCGATTGATGGCATCGAACCCATACAGCACCCCAAAACGAGGGTCATAGGTCAGATCTTCCATGCGAATAGGTGCCTGTGTGACCAGAGATTGATTGCCCACACGAAGATCCGGGCGGTCAAGCCGCACATTGTAAATGGTCTTGTCGATTCCCGTATGAGGATCTCTGCCCACCAGGGTAAATCTGATGCCTAGGGGTCTCACACAGCCTGCATGAAACACCAGGCTCGTATCAATATCCTCTGCGATGCTTCCACAAACTGTGATGCCTCCTACAGCATCAATTTTCAGCACCTCATACGTCGCTGTATCGAGCGCATAGAGATAATTGTCACGAACAGAAAACCCTATTGGTCCGATAAAATGGTCAGCAGTCACCACAACCGTGTCCCAGACAAGTGTCGGTCCAATGGCATTGGGAAATGCAGATAAAATGACAGAAGCCTTCTTTGGTCCTTCTGTCCCGACAACAAAAAACCGACCGTCGCAGGGAAATGCAGCCCCCTGGCCCAGACAGATCATCGGGCAAATAAACAGCATCACCAGAGTGGCTGGCTCAATATGTGTACAATTCCACGGGTGCATTGTTTTTTCCTACCAAAACTACGTTTTGCCCTCTGATGTTCATTTTCCGCAATTCCCGGATCTGTCCATCCACCTGAAAGCCGGAAGCTCAGGGGGGTAAAATGCCCAGTTCCGTCTCCCTTCAAAAACACCCCATAAGATGCATCGTACCGACCGACCTCAGGCTTGGCGTAGAAAAAATTCCCCCCCACCAACAGGTCGATATGGCCGTCGTCGTCCAAATCTTCAATGAGAAACCCGTATGCAGGTGACATCTGAGCCTCCAGAGGCATGGGGATGAGTTCATAACTTCCATCTCCGTTGTTGAGGGCAATACAGGAAGCAAGCTGTGTCGCGGTCAGATGAACCGAGCCTTCCAGGGCCCGTTTGCCAAAAATATCTTCCATACTTTCATTGACATAGGAGCTGAAACGCAAATATTTCCGTTTGAGGCCAGGCATTTGCGTGGTAAGGTCGGGCTTGCGGATAAAGGTTTTTAGTGTGTCTCCGACATAGCGTGCCATGATCTGCTCTGCAGTACCATTCCCATCAAAGTCATTGACATACATTTCCAGCGGAGATTTCGCGGATGCTTCGAAACGGGAATTTAAGCCATGATTTCCCATTACCAGGTCGATATCTCCGTCGCCATCCAGGTCACCAGTTTCCACACAGGTCCACCACCCGTGCTGATCACTCAGACCGGGGACCATTTCCTGCTCTGTAAGGGTGCCGTTGTCATTAATAAAAATACTGGGGGCCATCCATTCGCCGAGGACAATAAGATCGGGGTCGCCATCCTGATCGATATCCGCCCAGGTCAGATCCGTTATCATCCCCAACTCAAGCAGGCCGGGTGCCCGGGTTTGAGTTGCGTTGGCGAATCTGCCGCTGCCATCATTCTCCAGAATGTATGCATTCACCGGAACACCATAGAAAAAGGGCTTGAGCCTTACACCAACAGCCAGATCAATATCTCCGTCACCATCCACATCTGCGGGGTGCACACAAGAGCTGCTTTCGAGGCGACCTGCTGGCAGAACCTGATCTGAGGCAGTAAATAATCCCCTGCCATTATTTAGGTATAAGCGATCTCTCAGGGCTACGGATCCATCGGTGAATTCATTACTTCCGCTGGCTACATACAAGTCCAGATCACCATCGCCGTCGGCATCAAACAACCCTGCATCTACATCTTCCGATTCCTGGTGTTGAGAAAATGTGGGCTGCCTGGAGGTCGTGAATTGCCCATTGGATTGCTGGAGATACAAACCCGAAATCTGTCCTTTTGCCCCACCAAGAAATACATCCTCAAGGCCATCTCCATTCACATCGCCAACAGCCACAGCGGGCCCATCGGCGGACATCATGTGGTAAATGAGCCGATCCCGATTAAAATCGTTGTAATCGCTTTCCCGATGGGTCCACATCAACCTGCCGGACCCCAAAGAAGCCATTACCGGTTTCGCTAAATCTGGCGCCTGTGTACCCCTCTGCCCCGTGGAAGAAGCCTCGGTCCAGGACAGACGGATCTCCTGAGATCCGTCTGTGGGCCCCAATCTGGTGATTTGCCCGTCTGGCCAGGTGACAACGATGGAGTCAGCACGCGCATGACTGCCAAGCCCAAGTAAGGGCCTTGTGTCCATCGTGGATTGGAATCCACGCATAGGCATTTGCTCCAGAAACCAGTATGCATCGGCGGCATACACCTCAATCTGTGTTCCCAGTGCATAGACATTCGCTCCTTTCCCTTCCAACACAAATCTCAGCCAGTGCCGTTCTGGATATTTTCCCACGCTGTTGTTGCGATACAGGAAAGCCTCCATGTTGACATTGTTGATCACAAGATCAAGGTCTCCATCATTGTCGAGGTCTCCATAAGCAGACCCGTTAGAAAAACTCGGCCTTGCGAGGCCCCATTCTTCGGCCATATTATCGAAGGCAGGCACTTTCACGACCTCACCCTGATATCCCAGGTTGTGATAGGCATAATTCGGTACGGGACGAATGGGAATAGAATCAATCAGGCTGCGATAATCCACGCCTTCGCGCGAGATAATTTTGTGTTGGGTTTCAATGTCTGCGATGAAATTGATATAGTCCAGGTCGGTGAGATCCTGGTAAATGCCATTGGCCACAAAAATATCCCGCAGCCCGTCATTATCCATATCAAAAAACAAGGCTCCCCAGCTCCAGTCTGTAGCTTCCACTCCAGCCATACGGCCCACCTCCGAAAAGGTACTATCCCCATTGTTGAGGTGAAGCATATTTCGTGAAAACTGTTGGTAGTAGTCATATTTAAGGTTATACTGGTACTTGGTCCAATCCTCAAACATGGTTACCTGCTTGATCCGGGCATCCGGTTCGGGCAACATATCTGTTACGAAGATTTCCGGAAAGCCATCCTGATTGAGGTCGGCCATATCAGCTCCCATGGAGGCAGCACTGATCGAATGGAACTGCTCAGTAAGCGACTCTCGGAACGTGCCGTCATGTTGATTCAGGTAGAGATAATCCCGCTCAAAAAAGTCGTTGGATACGTAAATATCCTGCCAGCCGTCGCGATTCACATCCCCGATCGTTACCCCCAGCCCAAAGCCAATGACCGATCCATAAATCCCCGCCTCTTCACTCACATCCCTAAACCGATTCCCGTCATTCCGAAACAGCTTATCTCCACCGATAGAATCCCTCTTCCCGCGCTCATTCTCCATGAGGTTAAATGAGCCGATAGACCGGTAAGAGTTGTTCAACAGATACAGATCCAGATCCCCATCCTTGTCATAATCAAAAAAGGCAGCATGGGTGGAAAACCCCTGATCGGCCAGGCCGTAAGCTTCCGCCTGCTCTTCGAAAACCGGAACCCCATCCTCATCGGGGCCTTGATTGATGTAGAGTTCGTTCTGCTTATTGTCACCGGCAATGTCGCCTGAATTACAGACGTAAATATCCAGCCAGCCATCTGCATTGACATCTGCCATCGACACGCCGGTGGACCAGGCTCTTTGGCCTTCGATTCCAGCCTCTTCACTTATCTCCCGGAAGGAGAAGTCGCCTTCGTTGAGGAAAAGCCGGTTGGCCTTCATATTGGCGGTGAAATAGATATCTATCCAGCCATCGTTGTTCACATCACCAAGGGCCACACCGCCTCCGTTGTAGAAATTCCGGTAGGTGTAGATGTTGAATTCCCGGTCGTATTCCAGGCGATTCTGAAAATCAATCCCTGAGACACTACTATTGATCTGGGTAAACAGCGTTTCGGCTTCAGACTCACCGGGCGTATGGGCTGTACATCCGATCAGGATGGGAAGGCCCAGCACAGCGGTGAGCAGGAAATCAAACGTTCGTATTAATCGGTTCATGAGATAATCAGTCTCAGGATTCTTTTCCTTGCTTCTGGCTCAGATCGGTCACAATGGCCCGCACAAATTGAATGTCTTTGGGGAAAACCCGGATTTGCCGATTCCCATCTACCTTTACCCAAACAGCACCTTTTGTGGGATGCGTTACCTCTAGGAATTCCCCTCCCCCATACCATTTCATGAAAAGCTCACGGACAACGGGTAACAACGAGTCAGCAGAATATTCCGGATTCCAGGGTGCCCAGGACTTGTGTGTGAACAACATGGGCATTTCCCGTATGCCTTCAGTTTCCTGGTTAAACTTCGGGTAAAAATACATTTTTACCTTCTTGTCCAGTTCCTCCGGCTCGTATTGAACGGCTGTATTCCCCATGCCCTCTTTAATGACCTGCTGTTTGTTCAGGTTGAAGCAATGCGTGTAGAACGAATCTGCTCTCATATCAAAATACATCCCCAGAAACAGGGAATCCTGAATCTTTCCTGAAGCCAGTTCACGGTCCACCAGCTTTTCGTAGTCTGTGCGTGTGTCGCACCCTGCGGCCAGAAAGCCAAGGCTCAACACCATCAGGAACAAAGGTCTCAAACAAGTCATTCTGAATCGTTTATTGGGAACGAACATGAACGGAAAATACCTGAGGTTGGCTGTTATGTCGAAATACCATCAGGCAGGGTCCATCTGGACCATCTATCCAGGTCAGGTCCCGGATCATACCATCCATGAACAGTCCCGATTCTCGCACAAAAGTAAAGATTCGGTCTCCGTGGTTAGCAAATACCTGACCGTAGGAAGCATCATACATACCAACTTCCGGTTTTGCAAAATGAAAATTACCCCCTGTGACCAGTTCTGGCAGGTTGTCGCCATTGAGATCCTGGGCCAGTAAGGCGCGGATCGGGGAAATCTGGGCCTCCCGTGGCAGCGGAACCCATGTAAACCTACCATCCTCCAGTTGATAGGCAATGCCACTTCTGAGCTCTTGTGCTTGCAGATGAACAGATGTCTCAATCTGGCGATCGGAGAACATATCCTCAATCGACTGGCGCTGAAAACTGTGGTAGTTGGGATACTTTCGGGAAAGTCCGGGCAGTTGCTTCACCAAGTCGTGACGCAGCACCATTGGATAGGCGGTATCTCCTTCGAAAACCGTGATAATCTGCTCGACAGAGCCATTACCATCAAAGTCATTGACATACATTTCGACAGGTCGCCCGGCTGATGCCTGGAAACGGCTGTTGGTGCCGTGGTTTCCCAAAATCAGATCATCCAGCCCGTCACCATCCATATCTGCGACCTCGACAGTGTTCCACCAGCCCGTTAATGAATCCAGACCACAACTGTCTGGCCGAAGTGAGCCATTGTCATTCTTCCAAACGGTTACCGTGCTCCATTCCCCGACGGTGATCAGATCCGGATCGCCATCTTCATCCATGTCGTGCCAGGTCGCATCGGTGAACAGGCTGTGTTCCTTCATGGCCGGCGCACGCTCCTGCTGGACAAAGGAGAAATTTCCCCGACCGTCATTTTCCAGTAATAACCCATCACCAGGAACCCCAATTATCTGGTTCCGGATTCGCTCCCCAACAAACAAATCGATGTCTCCATCAGCATCCATGTCGGCAGCAGCTACGCATCCGGAGTTGACAAAGCGGCCCTCATGCTGAAACAAAGCCTCGTCAGCCACAAAGTTTCCCCTTTCCCGGTTGTGGTAGAGCCGGTCAAGTAACTCAATGGCATTGGCCGAAAAGTCATTCCCACCGTAGCAGACATACAGGTCTTCCTTCCCATCGCCGTCGGCATCAAAAAAGACAGCATCCACGGCCTCCCGATCAGAATCATCCAACTGGGCATATTGGGTAAATCTCCCTTTCGACACCTGAATAAATATCGCTGATGCCTGCCCCCTGGCTCCACCAATCAGCACATCGTCAAACCCATTGCCATCAACATCTCCCCATGCAATCGCGGGGCCCTCAGCTGATTTCATGTGAAACAGCAAGCGGTCACGGTCAAAATCATTGTATTCATTTTCCTTGTGAACGAAAGGAATCACAGGCTTCAGTTCTTCAAACAAGATCCCGGACCTGGCATCTGCAAGATCTCCGGAAGGCTCCATGCTTTTCGAATCCCGATATGTCAGGGAAAGTGCCTGATCCGCCGGGATGTCGGATAAGACAGATACCTTCCCATCAGGCCAGGTGACCCGCACTTCTTCCACAACCGTATGAGGCCCCACCCCAAGCAGCGGGCGAGGGTCCACGCAAGATTGAAATCCCTTCATCGGGTGTAATTCGTTGAAGAATACGTCCCCGCCTGCTTTGATCCGAATCTGTGCGCCAATTGCTGCCGTATTCATTGGCGGTCCTTCCAGATCAAATCGGATCCAGTGATGATCCGGATAATCCCGCTCAGTCTGATTGCGATACAAAAAGGACTCCATATTGACATTATTGACCACCAGATCCAGGTCACCATCATTGTCAAAATCGGCATATGCAGATCCATTGGAAAAGGAAGGAGTATCCAGGCCCAATGCACTGGTCTGGTTGTCAAACACGGGAATCAGAGACGTTGGACCCATATCGGTCCCCGGCAGGTTGACAAAAGCATAATTGGAAATCGGTTCAGAAGGAATGGCATCAATCAGATCTTCGATCACGGCATTCTCTTCTTTCAATTTTTTTACGATGGCGTAAGGAGAAGCATAGTACCGGATATAATCCTGGTCTGTGAGGTCTTTGTAGATACCATTTGCCACAAAAATATCACGGTGCCCGTCGTTTTGGAAGTCAAACAACAGCGCACCCCAGGACCAGTCGGTCGCATTGACGTCGGTCATTCGACCAATCTCAGAAAACGTACCATTGCCATTATTGAGTTGGAGAACATTCCGCACGAACTGGTGGTGATATCCCTGACGCAGATTTAATTGATATTTGTTCCAGTCTTCAAAGGCCGTTTTTGTTTTCATCCGCTCATCGCCTTCGGGCAGCATATCCGTGACAAAAATTTCCGGATACCCGTCATTATTCAAATCTCCCAGGTCAGCTCCCATGCTGGAGAGACTCAGCTCACGAATGCGTGAGGTGAGGTCTTCCTTGAAGGTACCGTCCTGTTGGTTGAGGTAGAGATAATCCCGTTCAAAAAAATCATTGGATACGTAAATATCGGCCCATCCGTCGCGGTTAACATCACCAATGGTAACTCCGAGCCCAAATCCAATGACAGAGCCATAAATACCCGCTTCTTCCGAAACGTCTGTGAAATGATCGCCATCATGGCGATACAGCTTATTGCCACCGAGGGTATCCCGAATTTCTCTCAGATCTTTGATCAGATCATAGCCTCCCACGCTACGAATCGAATTATTCAGCAGATAACAATCCAAGTCTCCATCGCGATCGTAATCAAAAAAAGCTGCATGTGAGGAAAGCCCCAGATCATCAATGCCCCATTCAGCAGCCTGCTCGGTAAAGGTGACCCTGCCCGCTTCGTCAGGATTGGCATCGTTGATGAAGAGTTCGTTGTGGCGATTGTCCCCTTCTGGTGCCCCCGATTTGCAGACATAGATATCGAGCCATCCGTCGCCATTCACATCAACCATAGATACACCGCTGGACCAGACACCAGGACAAGCGACACCCCCATATTCGGTGATATTATCAAATTGGAAATTGCCCCTGTTAAGATAGAGATGGTTATCCTCCAGGTTCCCACAAAAATACAGATCGACCCATCCGTCATTATTCAGGTCCCCGACACCGACACCACCTCCGTTGAAAAAATTTCGGTAGGTGTAGGGATTGAAGGATTCGGTGTAGGAAAGGTCGTTTCGGAATGAAATTCCCGACCAGGATGGCGGGATAGATGCAAACAGGCGCTCATCTTGAGGCATCCTGCCGGATTGGCTATCACAAGCACCCATCAGCATTGCCAGGGCAACAATGATTATCCGATGGGTAAATGGACAAGACAAGGTCATGGGACAACAAGACAAACAAAGGGATTGAGAAAAAAGAAGCAAGTGACTGATGTCACTTGCTTCTTTATGAATTTCAGCAAAAATACCTAGTAACCTGGGTTCTGGTCCAGATTCGGATTGGCATTGATTGCATTAGCAGGAATCGGCATGAGCTCCTTGTCAGGACCGGAAGTAGGTTTGAAATCCCACTCCTCACCCCAAACGCCGAAGCGAATGAGGTCCTGACGGCGCCATCCTTCATAAAACATTTCACGACCACGCTCAGCAAGCAGATCTTGAGGGGTAAGGGCTGCCAGTTCGGCAATACCCGCACGAGAGCGAACCTGATTGACCAGTGCAAGCGCAGATGCGTCGTTTCCGTTTCTCCACTCAACCTCAGCCTTCATGAGAAGAACGTCAGCATATCGATAGATGGGAAAGTCGTTGTCGAGGTCGGGTGTAGCCCCGAGAGCAAATTCAAATTTACCAATACGGGCACCAGCCTGACGAAGACAGTTGGGGAAGTGCTCATTAATTTCGGGCGTGAAATTCACCTGGCCACCATCCGGGTCAATGGCTTCAGAAGATGGGTCGTTGACGGGGGTCGTTCCATCAGACTCAAACTGGGGGCCGGTGATGAAATTACCATAACCACGTCCGGGAGGGCCATCACGACGAACGTCATCGTCTTCGTAGGAGTTGTAAAACTCCTGGAGCGTGCAGTAACCATTCCATGGTTGCTGCTGTAGATCGAAGGTGAACTGGCTTCCATAATGGAGGGTCATTTGAGGCAGGTTGAAACCTGTGGCAAATACCTGATCGTATGGTACAACGAAAATGTTTTCCTGAGATCCAGTATTCTCAGTTGAAAAATTGTCAAAATAATTACTCTCCAGACTGTATAGACCAGAGTTAATGATTTCATCACAAGCAGCACCAGCTTCGGTGTACCTTGGAGTTCC
>CAZLKP010000162.1:0-9658 GCA_964560095.1 uncultured Bacteroidia bacterium | reverse complement strand
TATTCCATGCCTTCGCCCAGCCGCTCTATCATTAACCCTTCTTACTACGCCAGTAATGGATATGCCATCTTTATGCCCAACATTCGCTACACCGAAGGTCAGCCGGGAGATGATGCCTACAACTGCATTGTTTCAGGCACTGAAGCCATGGTAGAGCAATTTGCCTGGATTGATGCGGACAAAATGGCCTTGCAGGGCCAGAGTTGGGGCGGTTATCAGACAGCTTTTCTCGTCACGAAAACAGATCTCTATGCCTGTGCCATGGCAGGTGCACCCGTGAGCAACATGACCTCTGCCTATGGCGGGATTCGCTGGGGCTCGGGCTTGAGCCGGGCTTTTCAGTATGAACGCACCCAGAGCCGACTGGGAGTAACCCTGTGGGAAGATCGCGGCCGTTACGTTGCCCAGTCTCCGGTGTTTTTTGCCGATCAGGTGACCACCCCACTCCTGATGATGCACAACGACGATGATGGGGCGGTGCCGTGGTATCAGGGAATCGAATATTTTGTAGCCCTGCGAAGGCTTAGAAAGCCCGTGTGGATGCTGGTCTATAACGACGAAGCGCACAATCTCACCCGCTGGCCCAACCGCGTGGACCTCACCATCCGGATGCATCAGTTTTTTGATCATTATTTGAAAGATCAACCGGCTCCGGTATGGATGACTGAAGGTGTGCCCGCTGTTGACAAAAACATCAAAATGGGGTATGAATTAAGCGAAGACTAATTTTAAGACACGACGATTGCCATGGAATACGTTCAGGTGCAGCACGCGCAAATCCCCAGTCTTGGATTGGGTACCTACAAGTTGCTGGGAAGAGAGGCCCGCGAAATCGTTCAGCGAGCCCTCGGCATGGGCTATCGCCACATCGACACCGCAGCGATTTACGAAAATGAAGCAGAAGTTGGTTCCGGCCTCAATGGCACGAGCATCGACCGGGATGACGTTTGGATCACCACCAAGGTGTGGATGAATCACCTCCGCAAACGGGATTTTATTCTGTCGATTGAGGAAAGCATGAGAAAGCTGGGGGTAGATTATCTGGACCTTGTGCTCATCCACTGGCCTAATCCGGAGGTAAGCCTGGCGGAAATGGCTGACAGCCTTAACGAAGCACAGGAAAGAGACTACACGCGCTTTGTAGGGGTGAGCAATTTCCCGCTCTACATGCTCGAAGAACTGTCTGAATACGGTGTGAACATCGTCACCAATCAGGTGGAATATCATCCCTATCTGGATCAATCTGCCATTAGGGACTGGCTGGCAGCCCGTGGGCTGACCCTTACCGCCTACAGCCCACTGGCACAGGGGCACATGCTCAAAGATCCTGTCATCAATGATATTGCAGAAGAACTCGGAAAAGCGCCATCTCAGGTGATTCTGCGTTGGCTGCTGGATCAGAAGCATGTGATCGCTATCCCCAAAAGCTCCCGATCAGACCGGCTGCGCGAAAATCTCCAGATTCAGACCATGCGATTATCTCTCGATATGACAAAGCGGATTGATGCCTTGGCCAGACCAGACGGTCGCTTTGTCAACCCCGAATTTGCCCCAACCTGGGATACTTAAGCTGCCTGCTCATGCCCACACGCTATTCTGCCTTGCTCACCGATTTGTACCAACTCACAATGGCCTGCGCCTACTGGAAAGCAGGTAAGCACGAGCACGAAGCTGTCTTTCATCTGTATTTTCGCCAGCCTCCCTTCGGTGGTCATTATGCGCTGGTCTGCGGCCTGCAACAGGTCATTCGGTTTCTGAAGTATTTTGGATTTGAGGAAGACGAATTGTCATATCTCGCATCTGTACGGGGAGCGAATGGCCACCCGCTGTTTCCGGGGCCGTTTCTGGATTACCTTCGAACGATGCGCAGTTCTGTGACTTTACATGCCGTTCCGGAAGGGACGGCCGTATTGGCAGGTACGCCGTTAATCCGGGTCCGTGGCCCCATTATTCAATGTCAGATCATTGAAACTGCCCTGCTGACCTTGATGAATTATCAGACGCTGATCGCCACGAAAGCGGGAAGGGTATGTGATGCTGCAGAAGGCGATCTGGTGTTGGAATTTGGCCTTCGTCGGGCGCAGGGGCCCGATGGCGGCCTCTCGGCGAGCCGGGCCGCCTACATCGGTGGATGCGCAGGAACCTCCAATCTGGAAGCCGGAAAAGTCTGGGGCATCCCCGTAAAAGGCACCCACGCACATAGCTGGGTGATGAGTTTTGAGGAAGAGGAAGAAGCCTTTCACGCCTATGCAGAAGCGATGCCCGACAACGTAACTTTACTAGTAGATACATATGACACCGTTGAGGGCATTAGGCGGGCCATTCGGATAGGCCACTGGCTTCGTCAACGTGGGTTTGATCTGGTGGGAATTCGCCTGGATTCAGGCGATCTAGCTAATCTCTCCAAAACCGCCCGGTCTATGCTCAATGAAGCCGGACTCCATCAGACTGCGATTGTAGCCAGCAATGATCTGGATGAGTATGAAATCCGCAAGCTGAAAGCGCAGGGCGCTCCGATTGCAGTATGGGGTGTCGGAACACGTCTGGTCACGGGCTACGGCCAGCCTTCCCTTGGCGGAGTGTACAAGTTGGCTGCCTACCGGGAACCAGGCAGGGAGTGGCAGCATAAAATGAAAGTCTCCGAAGAACCCGACAAAAGCACGGTGCCGGGAATCTTGCAGGTACAGCGAGTAGAAGAGCAGGGAGTCTGGAAGCAGGATGTAATTCTGGATGAACTGCAGGAAGATGGCGGAGAAAGCGTCCTGCTACAGGAAATATTTGCACAGGGAAATCTGGTGTATTTGCAGCGGGACATTCACCACATCCGGGAATATGCGATGGAACAAAGGCGATGGGCCAATCGGTCATTCCGTCAAGGGCATCCCGACCTGATATTCTCTGAACAGCTCAAACGGAAAATAGACCAAATGCGAACGGCCATGCAGGAGGAATGACCATTTGAACAATCTTTGTATGAGAACTAGATGTAATTCGTAATTTAGGCTTTCATCTCCCCTTGGCATCCTCCTGTTTCCCTACCTCTCATTTGAATTTCTTCCAAGATGCCATTCATTAAGACCTTGTTTTTATTCCTCTTTTCGGGGTGCTTCCTCAGTATATCCTTCGCTCAGCGACCTCACTGGGATCTTCCCCTCTTTTCCGTGACCACACCTGGGCTGGAAGTGCGTGATATGGCTGCCGATAGTGATGGGAATGTCTATGTCCTGGGAAATTTTGCAGGAACGATAAATTTCAATCCCATTGGAACGGCGAGTACCCGTTCTTCCTTCGCCAATCAGAATGTCTTTCTGGCTAAGTACGACAGAACGGGGATTTTGCTGTTTGTCCGGGCTATCACGAGCTTCAATAACTGTCTGGGTACCTCTCTGGTCCTGGATGGAGATGACTTTGTCTATATCACCGGAGCTTTTCGAGGCACGGCTAATATTCAGACAGGGAGCGGACCTACGGTTGCCATGACGAGCAATGGAGATGCCGATATGTTTGTCATCAAGTACAACCCCTTACTCTCCTATCAATGGTCCTTTCATGCCGGCGGAACGCTGGAAGACGGTGGAAACGGTATTGATGTCGATGACACAGGAAATGTATTTGTGACCGGTGGATTCAATGACACGGTCGATTTTGACGGTGGAGGGGCGCTACCTGCTTCTGTATCGATGGGGGGGGAAGATTACTTTGTTCTGAAGCTGAACCAGTTTTCCGGTAACGTGATTTACCGTCGCACATTTGGCAGTGTAGGTGACGACCGGGGTGAGGATATCGCGGTTTCCAGTGCCGGGGAGATCTATGTGGCTGGCTATGCCAATGGATCGTTTATGATGAGTTTGGGGTTTGATTTTTTCGTTCCCTTGGGAGGACAGGATGGGTTCATCATCCGCTATGATGATACGGGCCCGGCGATGAATTTTGTTGCCGGATTGCCCATTGGTGGCACGGGCACAGATATCGTGAAAGAAGTAGAGGTGGGGCGTGACGACCAGCCGGTTATTGCCGGAAATTTTCAATTGACAAGCGATCTAGGCAGTGGAGTCACAGTTGTCAGTTCCGGCAATTCAGATTTCTTCATGGCCAAATACAGCAACTTACTAAGCACACCCACCTGGCATCATGCCATAGGAGGAACGCTTGAAGAAGATATTGAAGATCTGGCGTTAAACCGATGTGGAGAAGTCTTTCTCAGTGGAAAATATCAGGGAACAGTAGATTTCAACCCTGGCGCAGGAACAAGGATTTTAACGGGTCCGGTCCCCATTGGTTTTCTCCAGCATTCGGGCTATTTCTCCGCCAAATTCTCCGCGAACGGTACTTTCATTTTGGCTGGTGGAGAAGATGTCGCAGGCAGGGATAACAACGCCCGGGCCATTGCCCTGGATCCCGGCGGAAACATGATTCTGGGTATCAATGCCTCCTCTGCATATGATACGGATGTCTCTCCCAACGGAACCAACCTCTCCCGCGCTCCCGACCCTACGGCAGATGGGCAGGTCGTTTTTATCTCCAAAACAGCTACCGGGCGTGTATTTGTAGACAATACCGCTGCCACCGGCACCGGCACCCTGGATGAAGCGACCCTCTGGACAGAGCGGAACCCTCTACCCGACACTGTTTGTTTTTGCCTCGATGGTGCCGGCCCCTTTACTATTAACAAGCCTGGGACAGCTTTCGCCCTCACGGCAGATTCTACCGTGATTGATGGCAGTTCCCAGGCAGGGTGGACGCCCGGACTTATCACGGTGGATGGCGCGGGATCGCCGCTTGATGGCTTGTTTTATGAAGGTGCCGCTTTCGAATTGTACGGTCTTACCCTCACTGGATATGATGATGCGGTTCATCTTCAAAACAGCAACGACTATGTGATCGGTTCTCCCACAGTGGGCAATCAACTCATTGGAAATCAAACGGGCATTCATCTGGTAAATAGCTATGGCACCATTCAACACAATGAAATTGGAACGGATGCTGCTGCGACGACCAATTTGGGAAATGTTGTCCAGGGGATTCTCCTGGATGGCAGCCCAACCCTGAGCCAGATCGGTGGTCTGGGGGCAAACGAAGGGAATACAATCGGATTTAATGGTATTGGTATTCTTGACCAATCCGGCACGGCGCCAGTTACGATTGTGGGAAACAGGTTTGCCTGTAATGCAGGTGGAGGCATCGTTCACATGGGAGCCACTCCCGTGCCTGTGATCACAATCCCGGATCCATCGCTAATCGCTGGCACCGCGCCTCCGAATGAAACCATTCATCTGTATTCCGTTGACTATTCTGCCTGTGGAGGTACGCCTCCTTGCCAAGGATACACCTACCTTGGTACGGCCACAGCAGATGGGCTGGGAAACTGGTCCATTCCGGGTCCGTTTTTTATGGGAATGCAGGTCACCACTACTTCCGAAGATGCTGCCGGGAAAACCTCTGAATTTTCTCTGTGTGCCTTGGTTAGTCCGGTGTTGGATTCACGTGATGATGACATCCATGTCCTGCCTGGGCAAAATGCCCACTGGGTTGTCCGGGTGCAGCCAGGGAAAATCAGCATGGGGCTGGACGGGAAGGCCTGGACTGGCAGCATTCATGATCTGTCTGGGAGGGTCGTTTGGGAAGGTGATGCGACAGCCTTAATGGGTGTGTCCACGACCGATTGGGCAACCGGGATATATGTTCTCAGGATGAGAAATGAAAGCGGTCAAGCTCATGTTCATAAGCTGTTGATTCGCTAACCTCTGTCACGCCTGAAAACCAGGTCCCCATGGTCAACCAATGTAGAAGACCTTATGACGAAACGCAGAGACCGGGATTGGGATGACCGTTACGATAACTGGGATGATGACCAGAGAGGTTTTGACAGGCATAGATATGGCGGCTGATCGGAATTCCCGCAATTAGTGATTGACATTAGACGGGAATCTCATTGTGACCGTCAGTGTGTAATTGCGAGTCAATATGCCGTATCCTATGGGGCAACGACTCTTGAGGTCATCGCACTGATGCGGGAGATCAGCGATGATCAGCATCGTATGGAGTTGGCTCCCAATGCGTATCCCTATCCTGCGGGCCGTGCTAATTACCGCCAGGTCGTCGGGGCATCATAGACAACGTGCTGCCAGGCTGACATGCGGGCATGGTTGAATCGAAATTAGGCCCGTTAAGGGAGGTGAGCTTTCATGATGCGATTGAGTATCTTTGCTTCATGAAGGCATTTTTTTATTTGAGTACCTGCAATACCTGTTCCCGGATTCTCAATGAACTGAACCCTGGGCCTGATGTCGAATGGAGAGAAATCAAGTCGAAGGGAATCACGCCCAAAGAGCTTGATGCGATGAAAGAGCTGGCTGGTTCTTACGAGGCGCTCTTTAGCCGCAGAGCCATGAAATATCGGTCACTCGGCCTGAATGACATAGTTCTGACTGAGATAGATTACCGCAAATGGATTCTGGAAGAATACACCTTCCTCAAGCGACCTGTCCTTGTGCTGGACGACCAGATTTTCATCGGCAATGCGAAAAAGGTGGTCGAAGGCGCCAAGACGGCGTTGGGTGTTTGAGCAAATGGGGATATTTGTGTTTGGATGGGAGAGAAAATCTAATATTAGATTTCCTATATCTATAGTTTTAGGAAATCAATCGGTTGTGATGAAGCTGTAAAACAGACAGAGTCTCAAATCCCTTCTGGAATACTGACAAAATCCTTTCTTTATCATTCTCATAAGGGGCAACCACCATGTCTGATGAATCGGGAATGGAAGGCTATGAGTCGGGATTAGATTGGTTTGGTATCGTCCATTTTTTTCAAATTAATATTGAAAACCTCAATTTTTTTGGAATAATACAAAAATACTGCGATTTATATTTTGAATTTATCAAAAAACGGGCCTTGGTTTGTGTCGTCAACAAATTGTCATACTCAAACTAATTTACACTATGCATTCATTCCCAATGAAATCTGTGATGTCCCTGTTGTTCCTTGTCGGAAGTTTGGGAGTCACCCTCGCAGGAAAGGATGCTACTACTACCGACCCAACGCCGAGAATTAAACTCATTCAAACGGATGATTCCCGGAAAATTAACCTTGTGTATCAGTCTGCGACCGTTCAACCTGTATCTATCCGTGTGGTAGATGCTGAGGGAAATACGCTGTACAAGACACGCATGGTAAATGAGGTAAACTTCATGCAGACCCTGTCTTTCGAGGAAGTTCCGATGGGGACTTACTACGTAGAGGTCAGGACCGAAGAAGTCAGTTTCAGAGAAGCCGTGAGAATTGATGGCTCTCCTGTAGCTCTTCAGGCACATGTGAGCCCCTATGCCGAACGTGGGAAGTTTTTGCTGTCTGTTCCGGGTGAAACATCTGTGAATGTGGAGATTTTTGATTACTCCGAAAATCTGTTGTTTTCAGGTGAAGTCAATCTTGAAGAAACATCCGGATCTAAGCTGTTCGACCTGTCCCAGGTGTGGGGAAATACCGCCCTTTTCGTTGTATCAAACGAAGTAGGCGTTGTATATCAGTCCATTTCACTCCGATAACGATATTTGTTTTACCATAAAGAGGCGGGGCCATTAGGTCCCGCTTTTTTTGTTTTGTCTGTATCTTCACCCCTATGAAATACACGGTTCTCCTGACGATTCTGCTTCCTGTGTCTCTGGCGGCTCAGCATTCTCCCTGGTTTTATGAGCATCAATTTCTACATACGGAATCCATCCCTACGCAACTCCCCAAGGAGGGAAGATTTGGGTATGGACTGGAAGCCATAGGTGATCTGGACGGGGATGGACACAGCGAATGGCTCGTTGCAGGGCTGGAAGAAGAAACGCCCATGTGCTATGTTATCTTCCCAGATCGGGAAGGAAAGCCGAAACGCATTGTCAAACAGCCTGCCCCATCCGGCGAAGGAATGGAGCTGACAAAAGGTGGCCGAATAGGCGCAGGCATGGCAGTCGCCGGTGACCTCGATGGTAACGGTACGGTAGAAGTATGGGTCGGTGAACCATTTGGCAAAGAAGGTCCCCTGGCTTACGGTGCATTGTGGCTCTGGTCAGTGGATTCGTCAGGCAGCATCTGTGCACAGAACCGCTGGGGAGGAAGAAGTGAGGTGTTTCTTACAAAACTGCAGTTGGAAGGCCGCTTCGGAGCCGACATTGCGACACTTAGCGACAACACCCTTGCCGTAGCCCAATTCACACCCGAGGGCAAAGGCAAAGGAAAAATCTTCCTGCTGCAGCATGAGCAGGGCAACGATCTCAGCATTCTCTCCATTCTGGGTTCGAGAGAAGACTTGTGGTGGGAAGAGGAAATAGGGAATGGAGATGCCTTTGCTGCGACGCTTTGCAGCCCCGGAGATCTCGATAGCAACGGCATGGCAGATCTGCTGGTGGGCGCCCCCACCGATAATGATGCCGGGCCCAACAAAGGAGCCTTGCATTTGCTATTCCTGGATGAACTGGGCACTGTGATTCGTCATCAAAAACTTACGCCCGGCGATCCGGGGCTAAAATTGCCGCTCGACGCTGATGACCGATTCGGCAGCAGTCTGGCTACCGTTTCTCCTGTTGCGGATTCTTCGGCGATCATCGCTGTTGCAGCCCTCAAAGATGATGATGGCGGTAAAGACAAAGGGGCTGTCTATCGACTTACCCTGCACCGCGATAGCCGGGTGATCGCCTGGCACAAGATCAGTGATGCTACTTACAATTTTGAGGGAGAACTGAGCTGGAAACATCAGTTTGGCTACGCGTTGGCGCCGGCCGGCGACCACAACAGGGATGGCCATCCAGATCTGCTGGTTGGTGGACCCGGTGAAGCTGATGAAAGGGGGGCTGCCTGGCTACTCATGCCCTCTGAGTGGCCAGAACGCCTCAAAGATACCGCCCGCTGGCTGGGAAGTTTCCGCCTGACAGCGGCAGATTCTGCCATGATTTTCCGGGAGGCAGGAACCGCCGAGGATTCTGCCCGCGTTCTTGACGCCTACAACCTCAAAGAATATGCCCTGAATCACCTCATTTTCGTCCTGGATGTATCTGCGTCGATGAACAAACCCGACCGGCTTCCCCTGTTGAAAAAAGCGTTGATGGATTTGCTCCCTTACATGCGGCCGGAAGACCAGCTCAGTGTCATCACCTATTCCGGAAAACCGCAGGTCGAACTGGAGGCGGTGTACCTCGAAAATCGGGAGGTCATCACCGAAACCCTTACCCGACTCAAATCACAGGGAGATACCAAACCGGGTCGTGCGCTGAAGGAAGCCATGAAACTGGCCATGGACCATTACATCCCGGAAGGGAACAACCGCATCATATTTGGTACAGACGGTGGATTTCGGATGGATGATATCGAAAAATCCCTGGGAGATATTCAGGAATCGCCTGTCACGATGAGTGTGTTTTACTTTGGGAAACTGCCTCAAGACAGAATTACAGAGATGAGAATCATGGCGGCTCGAACCGCTGGCAATGCCGCTCATATTACCGGAAATTCGGCCCGCGGCGCTTTGTTAAGGGAATCCAAAGTGATTGGCCGCAGAGAGTAGGGGAGAGCAAACGCCAGTTGTTACGAATCTGTCATTGTCCTCTGCCGAAACCTAACGAGGAATAACAATTTACCCCTGGCCCGGTTAATGTTGCCACACTAGACGATTCCTATA
>CAZLKP010000161.1:3971-9720 GCA_964560095.1 uncultured Bacteroidia bacterium | reverse complement strand
AAACGCTCCGGTTGGTTTGGTGGAATCCGTAATAAACGGAATAATGAGGGCACCCCGATTGGCGGCTCTCTCCACTTCCCGGGCCACATGAGGAGATTCGTTTGAGGAAGCCGAGAAAACAAGAATTAACACCGAAGATGATTCAAGGGCTTCAATGATGGCTGTGGGGTAGTCTTTCCCCGGTGGAATGCTGTCAGGAGCCATCCAGTAGGGTATTCCTTCGTAGGCATCGGGAACAAAAGGCCGGCCGCCCACATTGATATAAATTTCTTCCGCGGTCAGTTGTTCGCCGTTTACGGCCACCACTTTATGTCCTTCAAATCGAGCCTCACCCTTGAAGAGTGTGATGTATTCGTTGTTGGCCATGCCCTGCGTTATGCCATCCACAGATTTTTGGATGAGCGCATCTTTGCGCGCCTTGATTTTCGGGAGGTCTGCCCTTGCACCGGGCGGAATGAATATGCCGAGTTCTTCCCCATGCTGTGCATCCCACATCCGGCGGGCGCTTGCAACATACGTTTTGGTAGGGGTGCAACCCACATTCAGACAAGTACCGCCGAGGTGTTCTTTCTCAATAAAAGCCACGCTCTTGTGGTGAGAAGCCAGTTTGAAGGCAAGAGGCGTGCCGGCTTGTCCGGAACCGATAATGATGGCGTCAAACGTTTGCATGTGGTTGGATGATTTTATGGTAAAAGATGATAGCGCCCGCGATCGCTCGCACAAAAACGGAGAGCAATGGAATTTGGCCCGATTGCTAAAAGGTTAAGGTGTAAAGCATGGCGGCGCCGAGCAGCACAAAAAGGACAGAGATGCTGACTTTCATCTTATCTTCCGAAATGCGCTTTTGTAGATAGGGGCCCAACTGACCGCCGACGATCACGCCCGGAATGGTGAAGACAATAACGTTGAGTACCTGATTCAGGATTTCCCCACCTTCGCGGGCAAACTCATAAAAGTGCCCAACGGAAGCCACGAAGACAGTGATGACCACGACAAAGATAGAGGTAGCCACCGCTACGGGCGTGGGCACCTTGCAACGAGCCACCAACTGGTACTCCTGTAGTTCGGCCAGACCCACAGAGATCATTCCCACGAACACCCCTCCAAGCATAGCGAACAGACGACCTGTGTTCTTGTTACAAACCGTATAATGGTAGACATTTCCCCGGCTGTCCGTCAATTCGGATTCAAAATCCACGAGGAATTCCTCGGTAAATTCTGCCTCGCGTTTTTCTTTTTCTTCCTTACGCCAGGCAGCGAAGAGCTGATATCCGATAAAGATCAGACCGACCGCGAAAATGCTTTTCAACACGAGCGGAGGCACCAAATCACTATAATATGTTCCGATGAGCGCCGCCGGGACGGAAAAAAGTAACAAATTACGGGCTAAGGGATAATCGATGAGCTTCGCTTTGTAATAGGCAATCAGACCTGAGGTAAACCCGAAAAGTTCGGTCGCCAGGGCGGCGCCAATCGCAATGCGGGGTTCCAAATGAAGGACCAGCATAAACAACGGAGAGAAGAACACAGCGCCCCCAATGCCACTAGCCATCGCAATTGTGGCGATGAGAATCGCAACAGGAAAAAGAAACCAGAATTCCAGTGATATGTCCATAAAACATGTGCGAATTTGAGCAAACGACTCAGCCACTCGCTCTTGGCGGGTATGGCATCATAGTTAATAGAAATGAGAGGATGTAAATGTCCTCCTCAAGACGATTCGGGTTCTTGCCCGCTGTCAGGCCTATTACAGCCTTGTGATCTTTACTATTGTCTGGGTGGCGACATGTGAGGCACCGCTCGTGCTGTGTCCAGTCTTGATGAATGGGTATAGGCGCTTGAGGTTGATGAAGGCCGTCTATTGCGAATCCAGTACAACCCATTGCCCCGAAGCCTCCAGCCGCCACATTTTCTCTTCTTCCGGGTCGAACACCTGCATCACCACCCACTTGTTGAAGAACATCTGCTGCAGGATTGCATGCTTATCGATCAGGGCCTGCACCCGTGCGCGGGGAGCTACCACAAAGGCTGCCAGGCGTAGTGGCTGGTGGTACAGCTCCTGATCGCTCTTCATGACGGACTGAAGTGGCAAGCCATGCATAAGGTCGCTGCCGTTGCCCTGCATGATGCCAAACTTTCCGGCCACGTTATGGGTGATTTTACTGCCACTGCCAAAAGCTACATTATCAACGGTAGAGAAGAAGTACTGGCTGTTGATCCATTGGGCGACTACCAGCGGGGCAGTCAGGATCACTTCCAGGGAGCTACTTTCCGGGTCCTGTTGCCAGTCGTAGGAGTGAAGAAAGCATCGGCCCCGCAGGTCAAGTTTTGCCGTGAGGTGGCGTGGGGCCACCACGAAGCCGGCGTTGCCTGCGAGTCCCCATTCCGGGCGTACTTCCGACCAATCAGTGCTACGACGCAGCATACTGGGGCCGTTCTTCTTGCCGAACTGTACGGCGCGGGCAGCCAGGTTGCTTTCCTGGGCTTTTTGCAGACCGATGCGCAACGCAGCCACCTGCTTTTGTTTTTCCGCTGATAGGTCAGGCAGGGCCAGCAGGCTCACGCCATCAGTGGTGGTGTTGTGCTGAGCGCCGAGAAAGAGGGTATCTTCCGGGATCCTGATGCCTTGATCGCTGAGGTGGCGGCGCACCACCGGCTGGTTAAGGATGCTAGCCATGGCTACGGCATTGGGTCCGCCGTGGCTGCCTCCGCAGGCGCCGCAGTCAAGGGCGGCGGCGTAGGGGTTGTTCTCAGTCTGGCTGCCGTGGCCGCAGAGGACAACCAGGGGTGCGAAATTGCTGGTAAGGCCCATCATTTGCAAGGCATTTCCGGCGTAAGTCACCTGATGCTGCAGCGAAATGCCCCAATCGTCGGTGGGCATGATATTCGGTACGAGATCAATTTCCGGACGAAACAGTTTGCGACCCTCGCGGCGAAGGCGGATCAGTGTTTGCGGCAGCAGGCTTCGGCCCGCAGTGATCAGGGCAGCGGGCAAGCCGAGGGCTTCCACAGCGGCAAAAGGTGTAGCTAGATTGTATTTGAGCGATTTGTAGGCCTGTTTCAGCTCTTGGATCAGGCGCAGACCCGACTGATGGCGCTTTTCATGGTGTGCGCAGCCAGGAGCCGCCTGCTCCCGCAGCTCATGTACTGGTTGCAGTAGCACCGGCAGGGATTTTACCCTTTTGCCGAGCAGAGTCTGATAAGCTATCGGCAGACCAAAGAAACCAGCAAAGCCAAAGGTTTCGTAGGCTCCGGCGGCTTCCAACTGCCGACGGAAAGGCTCGGAGCGCACATCAATACAAAAGGCCAGCTGCGCTTCGGGGCGGTGCATCACCGGAGACTGCCGAATCTGGCTTTGCAACTGATGGCCGAGCTGCCGACGGAAGTGGGTTTCCCAGCGCTCCAGCAATTCCAGCCGAATATTTTGATAGGCATTCTGTAAATGATTGAGGAGCTCCGCCCATTGGTCGGCATCGGTTTCAGGCAATGGAGCCAACTGCGTTTCCGCCCAAGCGCTGAGGCGGCACCATTCGCGGGGCGCTTCGAGCTGATTTTTATGTGCTTTTTCCGGCAGTAGACAGGCGAATAGCAGGCGAACAGCCAGATAATCTGTCAGGCTGATGGGATATTTTTGCTGTGGCTGGTAATCTTCCTGCTCGCTGCGCCAGCGAATGAAGGCAGCCCAGCCGGGCAGTGCCAGCAAATGATCGCGTAGGAAATCTTCTCTCTGACCTCCGGAGATTGACAGGTTGTCTAGCAGTTCTTTCAGAGCGGAGAGGCTGTCATCGGGCAGTTCTTTGAGGAAGGAACGGCTAGCAGTGAATTGACGGTCGTGTGCCAGCAGTTTTTTGACGGCAGGGAAGAAACCGTGATCCCGGTAGGGCATGGACCAGGCTGCCTGTCCCTCATCCAAGAAAGCGCCCAGCCAGACAATGGCCTGCTGGTTGATCGTGGGGAGGGTGGCCATCCAGGGGCGTATGCCTATCTGATTGGAATAGGCACGATGGAGAAGTGGAGAAGTGAAAGCTGCTTTCCGGGCATCGTCCAGCTCTTGTACCATTGCAACCAGGAGCGGGCGCAGCTCAACTTCTTGGTCTTCTAACTGAATAACCGGAGGAGCATGATCCAGCGCCTGGGCGATGGCATCCTGGAAATCCTGCTCGCTGAGCTGACCCTTCTTTCTGGCTTGCCGTAGTTGCCAAAAACCCGGCAGACAGTCGGCATCGAAAAATTCCTCACCCTTCCGGATAGCTTCATGAAAAGGTAAGTGTTCCAACCCTTGCAGCGGGTTACATGCCACGGCGCTGGCCAATGGCCAGGTAGGGGCTGCGAGCGGATAAAGTGCCTCGAGCTGGCTGAGCAGCTCAGGAGCTGACTGAGCTGTATTGGACCTATCGGTTTCCATCATTTTTCCAAATTTAGCCATGTTGTGTATCTGGTCTCCATTGTCTTGTTTTCCTGGCGCGAATGCTTTGTCAATGTGAAATTGCCGGGAAATCGCGCTCAGATTTTTTCGCAGCCGAAGATCTTGATCGGAAATCAATACAGAACCACGAGTTCAACGAGCTAAACGAATGTTTTTCAACGCTGAGATTCGGGAAAGGATCAGCCCATTCCCCCAAAAAGGGAGTTGCTATTGCCTGGTGTTTGTTAAGAATAATAGTGTCCCCTTGTTAAACTGACAGTTGTTTCTTTAGGCTGGCTACCGCGCAAAGCCCGAACATACAGAGGGGCGATGAATTGACCACCTAGTTGGCCAGGCAAATATGCCCAGAAGATCATGACCAGCCACCCAATGCTGAAAAAAGCCAGAATAGCCAGGTGCAGCCCGTTGAGGGGAAGAGCTGTTAGAGGCGTCAGTTGGCTTTCCACCAGCCGAACGGAAAGGCCATACACCGCAGACCCGAGTAGGCCGAAAATAGCAGCCAGTGCTGTCCGGCCCAGCGTAAAGCGGGGCTGCATGATAGCCATGGCCGCATGGGCGCAGGTGATCCCACAGAAAACCAACAGCAACAGATAGGTGCTACCCAGGCTACCGGTATCTCCAGTGAACTGCCAAAAAATGAGTGCGCCGCTTAAGCCTATCAACAGGCCCAACACAAAAGTGGGGAATGCGTTCGGCCCCTCAAGGCGTAGAATCCGGTTGTTCGCTGCTTTTATCGATGATCCGGTACTAAGGAATAGGGAGGCTTTGAAGAAACCGTGCCAAATCATATGGGCGATGGCAGCGGGAAATAGCCCCAGCCCGCATTGCATGATCATAAAGCCCATCTGGCCCATCGTAGAACAAGTGAGCGTGCGCTTGACGTCTGTCTGTACCAGCATCCAGATTGTCCCCAAAATGGCTGTGAATGCACCCAGGAGAACCAGTGCTGTTGTACTCCATTCCATCTGCTGAAGCAGGGGCATAAATTTGAAGAGGATCAGAGCGCCACCATTGACCAGTCCGGCGTGCATAAAGGCAGATACCGGGGTGGGAGCATTCGCCGATGCGATCAGCCATTTGTGCAGGGGCCAAATGGCTGATTGTGCCATGGCTGCAATGATGATCAGCCCCACCAATATCAGCAACCAGGGCATTTGAGACGCTGTCAGTTGCTGTAACGAGAGATGCCCCTGTGTATAATAAATGATCCCCGCAGCACACAGCAGTAGCAGCGTGCCGAGTCTCAATTGACGCCAGGCGATATGTCCGGAAGCACGGGCAGCAGGCCAGTTGCGCTGATGGGCGATCAGGCGGGAAAGCAAA